>NZ_JBYFCC010000001.1:0-266865 GCF_057652995.1 Flavobacterium sp. T50_26 | reverse complement strand
AATAAATTTAAACTTTTTCTAATTAACTCCTTTTGAAATTCTAAATTAAAACACTTTGCAAAGTAAAGGTGAGGGATAGCAGCGGAAAGTCCACAGCAACAACGTAGCTTGCGGAGTTGGGGCGAGGACTTGCAGCGAATAGCCCGACCCGGAGTTTACGGAGGGGCACGCCCAAAATGAAATTAGAAGTCAGAAATTAGAATTTTGATTTTTGCAATTGCCATTGTTATTGAAATACCTTCATTTCGCTTCCGCTTTCCACTTCAATCGTTTCTTGATTTTGACGAAACAATCTTGCGGATAATGATCCTTTTAAAATTATTTGCTCGCCTTTTACATCCAACCAGCTGCCTTCTCGCAAACCAATAACCGATTGAGTGTTGAATTGATGGAATTCTTTAATGCGTGTTTCGCGTGTTTCGCCCATGTGTTTCGACTGCAAATCGGCATCCAAGTAATGGGGATTCAAATTAAACGGAATGGCTCCCAACGTTTCAAAACTCGGCGGATAAATAATCGGCATGTCGTTGGTGGTTTGCATCGTGAGGCCGCAAATGTTGCTTCCGGCACTGGTTCCCAAATAAGGTGTGCCGTTTTCAATGGCTTTTTTGAGGGTTTGCATTTGGTTGTTTTGATGCAATTGCGTTACTAACAAAAATGTGTTTCCGCCTCCGGTAAAAATACCTTCCGCTTTTTCGATCGCTTCGTTTGGGTTATTGAATTCATGTAAACCTCTCACTTCTTTGTTTAACAAGGCAAAAAATGTTTTTACTTTTAAGGTGTAATCATCATGCGAGATTCCGCCCGGTCTGGCATACGGCACAAACAAAATGGTTTTGCATTGGGCAAAATGAAGTTGTAATTCGGGCAATAAATACTCGAGGTAATTGCCGCCATGAAGAGTAGAAGTGCTCGCAATAAGTAGGTTTTTCATGTGTATTGTTTTTACAAAAATACGCATCGATGCGATTGGATTTTCATCAGATTAACAAAAAATTACAAAGTTGTTGGGAAATTCTTGGGAAGCATTTGTAATACTTTTACTTTAAATATGATTTAGATGACCAAAAATTACTTCTTCCTTTTAATGTTATTTACCTCGCTGAGTTGGTCGCAGGACACGATTTCGAAGGTGTGCAAAGGTAAAATTATAACAGATTCTAATCAGTTTCAGGATATTCACATTATTAATCTTAGAACCGAACGAGGCTCTGTTTCTTCCAAAGAAGGCTATTTTACGATTCAGGCTAAAAAAGGCGATACTTTGGTTTTTTCTGCCGTGCATTTGGTTGGTTTAGAAGTAGTTTTGGATGATGAAAATTGGCAAAGCGATTTGCTCATTGTGAAAATGGAAAATGTAACGGAGCAATTTGCAGAAGTGATTGTGCAAGCTTATCCAAACATCAATGCGGTGAGTTTAGGAATCATCCCAAAAGGACAAAAAAGTTATACGCCGGCTGAAAGACGGTATAATGCAGCATCCAAATCCAATTCACAAGTGGGGTTAAATACTTCTTTTTCTGTAGATCCGATTATTAATATGTTTTCAGGAAGAACCGCGATGCTCAAAAAAGCGTTGGAAACAGAAGGAAAAGTACATTTAATTGACAAAATAAAGGAACTTTTTGACGATGCGTTTTTGACACAAAAATTGTCGCTTCCTTTGGAATATTTGAATGGTTTCCGTTTCTTTATCGTGGAAGATGCTAATTTTATTAATTCAATAAAACGTGATAATAAAAATTTGGCCACTTTTTTGATAGGAGAATTAGCAGAAAAATATAAAAATAACCTGCTCGATGAGCAAAAGTAAAATTGTACTAATCGGTTTTTTATTTTGGGTTCCTTTGCTATTTTCACAAACAACAATAAAAGGAAAAGTTGTGGTGAAAGAGCAATCGGCAGAAGGTGTTCATGTGATTAATTTGGTTACAGAAAAAACGGCTGTGACTAATGCAAACGGTGAGTTTTTTATTGATGTTAGCGAAGATGATTTACTTGTTTTTTCTGCTGTTCATTTGGATTATTGGCGAAAGAGTGTTTCGGCAAAAGACATTAAAAATGGTTTTATTGAAGTGGAAATTACGTCAAAAGATATAAAATTAGAAGAAGTTGTTGTAACCGAATATACCAAAATCAATGCACAGAATTTGGGAATCATTAATTATAAACCGAAAAGCTATACACCGGCAGAACGTAGATTGAAAACCGCAACCGATTTAGATCCAACGTTGGGAGCAGGAACAATGGTGGGCGGATCAATTTCGTTGGATCCTTTGTTTAATTGGATTTCCGGCAGAACAAAAATGCTAAAGTCTGAATTAGAAGTGGAAAGAAAAGAATTTCTCCGCATCAAATTAGATAATTGGAATCAAAATCAATTTTATATTAATGAATTAAAAATTCCCGAAGAATATGTTGACGGATTCAAATATTACATTGTGTATGATGAGGAATTAACGGGTCATTTGAATTCTAATAGCAAAGAGCTAGGTAATTTTCGAATTATAAAATTAGCAGAAGATTTTTTAGTTAAACTGAATGCCGATGAATAGAATTTTATTTTTTTCAATATTCTTTTTTCAACTAACTGTTTTTGCATACAGCCAAAAACAGATTCGTGGTATTGTAAAAGTTGAAAACGCTTCCGCAGAAGGTATTCATGTCACTAATTTAGTCTCAGAAAAAGCAACGATTACCAATGAAAAAGGTGAATTTTGGTTGGAGGTAAAAGAAGACGATTTACTAGTTTTTTCTGCTGTTCATTTGAACTATTGGCGAAAAAGTATTTCGGAAAACGATATCAAAATTGGCTTTATTGAGGTGATTATGACCATAAAAGAACAAAAATTAGAAGAAGTGGTTGTGACGGAATACACCAAAATTAATGCTCAAGATTTGGGAATTATTGATTATAAACCTAAAAAATATACTCCGGCAGAAAGAAGATTGCGAACCGCTGAAAAATTTAAGTGGTACAGTCCGCTTTTAATTCCGTTAGGCGGAATGAGCGTTGACGGGCTTATTAATCAAATTAGCGGACGAACCAATCAATTAAAAAAAGAGGTTGAAATTGAAAAAAAGGAATTATTGCTAAAAAAGTTGAACGATTGGTATGAAAACGAATTTTACATCAATCAGCTAACTATTCCGGAAGAATATATAAACGGATTCAAAGTTTTTGTTGTTTATGATGACGAATTTATAAATTACCTTAATTCCAATGATACTACTAATGGAAGTTTGCGTATTTCTAAATTAGCAGATGAATTTTTAACGTACCTTAACACCGATGAATAGATTTTTTTTGTATCTTATAATCTCAATTTTAACCACGGTTTTTAGCTATGGTCAAAAAACAATTTATGGTGTTGTAAAAGTTGAAAACGCTTCCGCAGAAGGTATTCATGTTACCAATTTGGTTTCAGAAAAGGCAACTATTACCAATGAAAAAGGTGAATTTTGGTTGGATGTAAAAGAAGATGATTTGATTGTTTTTTCTGCTGTTCATTTGAATTATTGGCGAAAAAGTATTTCGGCAAATGATATTAAAACAGAAAAAATTGACGTTGTAATGACCGCCAAAGTAAGTGAATTGGATGAAGTGGTAGTCACAGATTATTCCAGAATTAATGCAAAAGATTTAGGCATAATAAATTACACACCAAAATCATATACACCTGCCGAGCGAAGGTTGCGAGCAGCTTCATCTGGCCCGGTTGATATAGTGCTCAATTGGATTTCGGGGAGAACAAAAATGTTGAAAAATGAAGTTCAAATTGAAAAAAAAGAATTCATGATCATTTGGTTAGATGATAATTTTGAAGACACAGATTTTTCAAATACATTTAAAATTCCAACGGAATATGTAAAAGGATTCAAATTTTATGTGGTGGAAGATATTGATTTAGCCCAAGCCATACAAGCCAAAAATAAATCACGTGTCACCTTTTTGTTAGGCGAATTGGCACAAGACTTTTTAAACTATTTAAACAATGAAAAATAACAAACTACTACTCTTACTGACTTTACTTTTTGCTCAATTTTCTTTTGCACAATTGGGCTCTAGAGAAATTATAAAAGGGCAAATTATTTCCGAAGCTACGGCCATCGATAATGTCACAGTGTTTAATATTTCTTCAAACAAAGGAGCGGTAACCGATAATTTGGGGTTTTTTACTATGTATGCCAGACCTTCTGATACCTTGGTTTTTTCGAGTGTGATTTTTAAATCAAAAAAATTAGTTTTAACTGAAAATGATCTTAAAGTAATCGTTCTAAAAATTAAATTGGAAGAATTCATAAACGAATTGGACGAAGTAATTGTGACACCTTCAACATTAACAGGTGACTTAGAAAAAGATGCCAAAAACATCAAAGTGACAGATAAACAAAGTGCGTTTAATGGCAGAGAGATTGCCGATATGCAAATGGAAAAAGATTTTCAATCAACACAATTCAATACCGCTATGCCGAGTGATTTGTCTATTCCGTATGGGATGGATTTTGTAAAAATAGGAAAGTTGGTTGGCAAACTTTTTGGATACGAAAAAAGTAAAAATCAGCCCATTGTTTTTACATCGAATAAAAATTTCCAAGAAGCAGTGAAAGACAAATTCACTTATCATTTTTTCACTGAAACCTTAGGTTTAAAACAAGAAGAAATTGGGTTGTTTCTCAATTATTGCGACTCCGATCCTAAAGTCAGAAAACTATTGGCAACTGACAAAGAAATCGATTTAATTGATTTTTTAATCAGCAAAAGTAAAGAATACAAAAACCTTCCAAAAGATTAATTTTCGCTATGAAAAATAAACGTTTTCTACTTTTTTTGATTATATGTTCGCTTGCCATTTCATCGTTTGAAATGCATAAATTTTATGTTTCTGTCACGCAAATTAATTTTGCTCAAGACAAAAAAGCAATTCAAATTACCAGCCGAATTTTTATTGATGATTTGAATAATGCATTAGAAAAAAAGCACAAAAAGAAATTTTATATCGGATCAACCAAAGAATCAGAAGAAGAAATTCAGCTTATGAAGAATTATTTCAATGAAAATTTTTCAATAAAAGTCAATAGTAAATCAAAGCCAACCGTTTATTTAGACAAAGAAGTCGAAGATGATGTGATTATATTATATCATGTGATTCGAGACGTTTCTAAAATTAATTCGTTAGAAATAAAAAACACCACACTTTTTGACTTCCTTCCCGAACAACAACACATCATTCACACCCAAATTTCAGGTAAAAAGTTAAGTGCTTTGCTTACTTTTGAAAATCGTGAAGAGTTGTTAAAATATTGATAAATAGTTAACAGCATTTGTAAAATGTTTATTTTAGACGATTCAAAAAAACAAGCATGAAGAAGTTTTTATTTTTGGGTTTGCTCCCGGCATTGTTATTTGCTCAGGAAAAAACCGAAACCAAACGCGAGCCAGGTCATTATGACACCAATAAATTCAGCCAACTATATGATTTATTGGCAACGCCCAATATGTTCAGAACGGCTTCCGGTG
Organism: Flavobacterium sp. T50_26; assembly: GCF_057652995.1. Lineage (NCBI taxonomy): Bacteria > Pseudomonadati > Bacteroidota > Flavobacteriia > Flavobacteriales > Flavobacteriaceae > Flavobacterium > Flavobacterium sp. T50_26. Next base: position 261,344 of record NZ_JBYFCC010000001.1, on the reverse strand, counting down.
CACCGGGTCCTGCTTATTATCAACAGCAAGCCGACTATAAAATGGATATAGTTCTTGATGATAAAAACAAACGTTTAGATGGTGTTGAAACCATTACCTATCACAATAATTCTCCTGATGAACTAGAATATTTATGGGTTCAATTAGACCAAAATATGCGTTCCCGTCAATCAAAAACGCCATTAATCGAAAGCCAAAAAATGGATGGTGCAATGCCGGTTGATGGTTTCGTAAAAAAATATATGAATGAGGGTTTCGATGGCGGATTCAACATCGATTATGTTCACGATGCGGCCGGAAAACCACTTTCGCATACCATCAATCAAACAATGATGCGAATTAATTTGCCAACGCCATTAAAACCAAATCAAAAAGTTTCTTTCTCTATCAAATGGTGGTACAACATCAATAATTACAGAATAGATGGTGGTCGTTCCGGCTACGAAGAATTCGAAAAAGACGGCAACAGATTGTACGTTATTGCTCAATTTTTCCCAAGAATGGCAGTGTATAATGATGTAGAAGGTTGGCAAAATATGCAATTTTGGGGACGTGGCGAATTTGCTCTTCCTTTCGGAAATTATGACGTCAACATCACCGTTCCCGCCGATCACGTTCTGGAAGCAACCGGCGTTTTGCTCAATCGAAAAGACGTTTTTACCTCAGAGCAAATCAAACGCTATGAACAAGCTGAAAAAACATTTGATAAACCGGTTTTAATCATCACACCCGAAGAAGCAAAAGCCAATGAAAAAGGCTTTTCTACCAAAACAAAAACGTGGAAATTCAGGGCAGAAAACGTGCGTGATTATGCCTTTTCAACTTCCCGAAAATTCATTTATGATGCTATGGCTGTGAAATTAGACACTAAAAACGTCATGGCAATTTCACTTTATCCAAACGAAAGTAATCCGTTGTGGGAAGAATTTTCAACCCGAGCAGTGGCCCAAACATTAGTAACTTATTCACGTCACACATTCGATTATCCTTACCATAAAGCCATTTCAATTTCAGCCGAAGATCAAGGAATGGAATACCCAATGATTTGTTGGAATTATGGCCGTCCCGATGCTAACGGATTTGTGTCAGACCGCATCAAATATGGAATGATTAGCGTAATTATTCACGAGGTCGGACACAATTATTTTCCAATGATTGTCAATTCAGACGAACGTCAATGGTCTTGGATGGACGAAGGTTTAGACACATTTTTGCAGTATTTAGCAGAACAGGATTTCATGGAAAATTATCCATCAAGTCGCGGGCCGGCGAGTAAAATCGTTCCATATATGAGTGGAGACCAACGATTTTTAGAACCCATTATGTCCAACTCTGAAGGCATTCACCAATTTGGAGCCAATGCCTATTCTAAACCCGCAACCGGATTAAATATTTTGCGTGAAACCATTATGGGTCGCGAGTTGTTTGACCACGCATTCAAAACCTACGCCAACCGCTGGAAATTCAAACATCCAACTCCGGAAGATTTTTTCAGAACCATGGAAGATGCTTCTGCCGTTGATTTAGATTGGTTTTGGCGAGGCTGGTTTTTCTCCACCGATTACGTTGATATCGGAATCAAAGAAGTCAAACAATATTTCGTAACCGATGAACCAACGGCCGAATTGAAAGATGTGAAAGCCCGCAGAGGTCGTTTTGGAACAGCCAACGGACCCTACGTTTATTTGGTAGATTCCAATCATAAAGAACTTAAAAATGAACGTAAAAAAGCATTGGCAAAAGAAGATATCAGTTCGCTGAACGACTTTATTTCAACCAAATTCACAGCCGAAGAAAAGGCAAAATTAAAATCGCCAAAATATTTCTACGAAGTAGAATTTGATAAACCGGGCGGAATGATAATGCCAATTATCGTTGAGTTACAATTTGAAGACGGAACATCAGAAACTCATCATTTCCCGGCACAAATTTTGCGAAAAAGCAATCAAACAGCCACGAGAGTTTTTGCCACAGAAAAGCCAATTAAAAAAATTCAGCTCGATCCAAAATTAGAAACAGCCGACATTGATGTAACCAATAATACGTGGCCAAAAGAAGCCGTAAAATCAAAATTTGACGAATTAGATAAATCAAAATAAGAAGCTAATCCTGCTATCCGCTGCAATCTTTCAGCAAAAAAAGTTATTTTCTAAAACCCAAAAAGAGCTTCCGTTGGTCGCTTTTTTGGGTTAAGAAAAATATACTTTTTTTCGCTTCAAGGATTTCCGCTACTATCAGGGCTAAAAAATCTTCGTACATTTGCAGTCAAAACAACAATAGTATTATGTTTGGAATAGGAGGAGGAGAATTCATACTCATCATATTAGTGGTACTCATGCTTTTCGGATCCGATAAAATCCCCGAAATAGCCAGAACTTTAGGTAAAATGTTTCGTCAATTGAAACACGCCACCGATGATATTAAAAGCGAAATCACAAAAAGTGCCGAAGCCAACGGAATAGATGCCAACAGCTTAACCGGCGGAATTTCGGAAGAAATTGATAAAGTAAAACAAAGTTTTAACAGCACAGTCAATTCAACAACAGGAGTTGACACCAATTTTACAACCGAAATAGAAAAAGCCAAAGAAGACATTGAACAAATTACCGGACCCATCAAAAGACAATTTTAACCTTGGAAGAAATCATTCAACTCGACAAAGATTTATTTCTTTTTCTCAATAATTTAGGCTCAGAGCAATGGGACGGATTTTGGTTAATCATTACCAAACAAATCTATTGGTCGCCCATATTTATTTTTGTTTTCTACTTCATCATCAAAAAAATTGGCTGGAAACAATTTGGAATTTTACTACTTTTTTTGGCGGCTTTAATTACATTCACAGACCAATTAACTAATCTTGCCAAATACATGTTTGAACGACTTCGCCCATGTAACGATCCAACCTTAGAAGGATTGATAAGAGTAAAAGAAGGTTGGGCAAGAAAATCGTTTGGCTATTTTTCCGGTCATGCATCCAATTCAATGGCAACAACCACTTTTATCTTTTTGCTTTTCAGAAAGCACTTCAAGTATTTGTTTTTGTTATTCCTTTTTCCGTTAATTTTTGCTTACAGCCGCATTTATCTCGGATTGCATTTTCCTGCGGATATTATTTCAGGCTACATCTTCGGAATTTTTACCGGAACGTTGTTTTATCGTATTTATAAAATAATGCAACCTAAGTATTTCCCGACCAATTAAAGCACCCGACTAACAGTTAATCCATCTCGAATAGGTAACAAAACGGTTTCCACTCTTGGGTCATTTTTTAATCTTTGGTTGTATTCTAATAAGATTTTCGTACTTAAATCGCCTTCTTTCAAAAGTTCAACCACTTTTCCGGACCACAACACATTATCCGATAAAATAATACCGCCTTTGTTCATTTTCGGCACAATCAATTCATAATAGTTGAGGTAGTTTTCTTTATCCGCATCAATAAAAACCAAATCAAACTTTGTTTCTAAAGTTGGAATGATATCCACAGCTTCACCCAAATGTTGCACAATCTGACTTCCCCAAGGCGATTTGTTAAAATATTTTCGTTGAAAATCAACTAATTCTTCTTTAATATCAATGGTATGAACGATGCCGTTTTTTTGCATTCCTTCGCATAAACATAAGGTGGCATAACCGGTATACGTTCCAATTTCCAAAATAGAAGTAGGTCGAATTAATTTTGACAACATACTCAAAACCCGTCCCTGAAAATGACCACTCAACATACGTGGCAATAAAATTTTCTGATACGTTTCTTTATTTAATTGTGCCAATAATGCCGGTTCATCTTGTGAATGAGCTGTGACGTAATCTTCTAAATCTTCGGAAAGGAAATGCATAGTTATTTACTTTTTTCTGGATTGTGGCGTGAATTAAAAACGCGAATTATAAAAATGGTATGATTTGAATATTGATAAAGTAGTTTGAAATTGTCATCGATTATTCTTCTGCAATCATTTCTATATTCATCAATTTGAAATTGTTCTGCAAAATTAATTTCTTTTGGAGCATTAATTAATCTAATCATCAATGATTTGGAAATATTGTTTTTTATTTTGTTCAAATCATTACGGGAATTCAAAGTCCAAAAAATCGAATAGTTATTCATTATACCAACTTTCAATTTCTTTTTCTAATTTTTCTTGACTTATTACTCTGTTGTTTTTAATGTCGTTTAGACCTTCTTCAACTTTTTTATTATAATCTGAAAGATTTAATGCTTTTCCATCCGCATCATAGCCAATGATTTTGTTTTCGGTTTCAGAAAGTATTTTCTCAGTTGGTTCTTCCACTAAAGATAATGGAGGTTCAGAAGTTTCAAACTTATTTTCAATAATTTTTTGGATTGCAAGCAGAACGGTTTCATCTTCTACTTTGAGAATAAGGCGTATAATTTCTAATTTAAGTTCATTTATATTCATTGCAAAAAAGTTTATATATCAAAAATACAAAACAAAATTATACAAATCGTCAAATTAACCTAAATTTGCACTATGAATACCACCAAAAAAGACATTCGGGCATTAACCAAAATACAACTACGGGATTTTTTTGTAGCCAATGGCGACAAAGCTTTTCGAGGCAATCAAGTGTATGAATGGTTGTGGAGCAAAAAAGTATATTCTTTTGAAGATATGACAAATGTTTCCAAAGAAACCCGTCAAATGTTGGAAGATAATTTTGTCATTAACCACATCAAAGTAGATCAAATGCAACGCAGCGAAGACGGAACTGTTAAAAACGCCGTTCGTCTGTATGATGGTTTGGTGGTTGAAAGCGTTTTAATTCCCACCGCAACCCGAACCACCGCTTGCGTTTCCAGTCAAGTAGGTTGTAGTTTAGATTGTAATTTTTGTGCCACCGCTCGTTTAAAGCGAATGCGAAATTTAAATCCCGACGAAATTTACGACCAAGTCGTAGCTATCGACAACGAAAGTCGTTTGTATTTTGAACGACCGCTTTCTAACATAGTTTTTATGGGAATGGGCGAACCATTGATGAATTATAACAACGTCATCAAAGCCATCGAAATGATTACTTCGCCGGAAGGATTAGGAATGTCGCCTAAACGAATCACACTTTCCACTTCCGGAATTCCGAAAATGATTAAAAAAATGGCCGATGAAGAAGTAAAATTCAAACTAGCTGTTTCGCTACATTCTGCAATTGATGAAATTCGTGCTGAAATTATGCCGTTTTCCAAAAGTTTTCCGCTGAAAGAATTGCGTGAAAGTTTGGAGTATTGGTATCAAAAAACCAAAAGTAAAATCACTTATGAATATGTGGTTTGGAAAGGAATCAACGACGATAAAAAATCGATTGATGCCTTGGTGAAATTTTGTAAATACGTGCCGTGCAAAGTCAATTTAATTGAATATAATCCGATTGATGATGGAATGTTTCAACAAGCTTCGGATGCTGCTCTTGACGAATATGTGAAAGCATTAGACAAAATTGGCGTAATTGCAAAAGTGCGAAGAAGCCGCGGAAAAGATATTGATGCCGCTTGTGGTCAATTGGCGAATAAAAATGAAGCTGTATCTGAATAATTCCAGTTGTGATTTTCTAACTTTCTACCTATCTTTGAACTTTCATGAAAATCACCGAGCAAATTAAGCAACCCATCATCAAAGAGATGGAACTTTTTGAAAAGAAGTTCTACGATTCGATGTCTTCCAAAGTGGCGTTGCTCAACAGAATCACTTATTATATCGTAAACAGAAAAGGAAAACAAATGCGTCCGATGTTTGTTTTCTTAACTGCCAAAATGGTTTCGGAAGGTTTGGTAAACGAGCGAACGTATCGCGGTGCTTCGGTTATCGAATTAATTCACACAGCAACCTTGGTGCACGACGACGTGGTAGACGACAGCAATCGTCGTCGTGGATTTTTCTCTATTAATGCCTTGTGGAAAAATAAAATTGCCGTTTTGGTAGGCGATTTTTTATTATCCAAAGGATTACTGCTTTCTATTGATAACAATGATTTTGATTTATTAAAAATTATCTCAGTTGCCGTTCGTGAAATGAGTGAGGGCGAATTACTTCAAATCGAGAAAGCCCGAAGATTAGATATTACAGAAGATATTTATTATGAAATCATCCGCCAAAAAACCGCTACGTTAATTGCTGCTTGTTGCTCGCTTGGAGCTTGTTCTGTTTTACCCGAGAATCAGGAAATCGTAGAACGGATGCGAAAATTTGGTGAATTGATCGGGATGGCATTTCAAATTAAAGACGACTTGTTTGATTATACCGACGATGCCATCGGAAAACCCACCGGAATTGACATCAAAGAGCAAAAAATGACGTTGCCACTGATTTATACTTTAAATAATTGTACGCCAAAAGAAAAAAGTTGGCTTATCAATTCCGTTAAAAACCACAATAAAGATAAGAAAAGAGTAAAAGAGGTAATCAATTTTGTTAAACAAAGCAACGGACTGGTTTATGCAGAAGAAAAAATGGTTTCTTACCAACAAGAAGCTCTCCAGTTATTGAATCACTTTCCAACATCACCTTATAAAGATGCTTTGATTTTGATGGTGAATTATGTGATTGAGAGGAAGAAGTAGTGTTTAGTTTGCAGTTTTCAGTCGCAGTCACAGTCACAGTTTTTAGTTGCAGTCACAGTTTTGTCATTTTGCAAGATAACGAAGTCGAAATAAAAATCTCCTGCGAAGTAGGCAAAAACTGTTTTTGAAATAAAAGTTTATCATGCTTAACTATTTTTTGTTATTTTTAAATCATTGAATTTTAGTTATTTGCAATTTTTTTCATTTTTTTTTCAAAACCCATGCAACTAAATTCAAACTTCATTCGTCTATAACTATAGAATCTGATTTTAAACAAATTGTTAAACGGAAATGACCAATAACCCATTACCATTTACCAATTACCTAAAAAAATGAAAGTAATCAACTTACATCAAGACGAGAAAAACACAATCCGATTGGCTGTCGAAAATAATCGGCATGCTCAACATCAGATTTACACAAAATTTTCGCCAAAAATGTTGGGAGTTTGCAGACAATATATTAAGGATTTGCAACAAGCAGAAGATGTCATGATTACCGCTTTTATGAAAGTTTTTTCAAGTTTAAAAAATTTCGAACACAAAGGTAGTTTTGAAGGTTGGGTTAGACGAATTATGATTAATGAATGCATTTCGTTTATCAGAGTTCAAAAGCAAGTGAAATTTATTGAAGACGAAACTTTTTTTGAAGAAAGGCATAATGATATTGAAAGCAAATTTTCGGTTGATGATATTCAGTTTCTCATCGATAGTTTACCGGATGGTTATAAGATGATTTTTAATCTCTATGCCATTGAAGGATATAAACATCAAGAAATTGCCGAAATGCTGGGAATTAATGAAGGAACATCAAAATCGCAATTGTCACACGCCAGAAAGATGCTTCAAAATCAGATTAACAAGTTAAAAAATTACGAAAATGGAACCGAATAATATAGATAAACAAATAAAAGAAAAGTTGAATCAACGAGAGATTCAACCTTCTTCAAACGCTTGGGATCGTTTGGATGCGATGCTTTCGGTAGAAGAACAAAAACCTAAAAGAAGTTACAAGTGGCTTTCTATTGCGGCAGTTTTTGTTGGGTTTACGCTAATTGGAGTTTTTATGATGAACAAAGAAAATTCAACAGATAATGTAATTCCATCTAACCCAATTGTGTTAGAAAGTGAAACTGAAACAATTCAAAATGAAACAACTTCTAAAATAGAAAATAATTTTTCAGAAGTTAAAGATGAAGAAGCAGTCGTTCATCAATCAACAAAAAAAATAGAAAAGCCATCTTCTGAAATCAATCCAAAAAAGGATTATTTATTGGATAATCATTCAAAAAAAGAGGAAATAATTGTTGAAAATCAACCTAAAATATCCGCACCCAAATACATTAATGCCGAATCACTTTTGGCCGAAATTGAAACAGGAGAAAAGATTGAAATTCCAAACATTTCAAAAAAACCAACTGTAAAAGTTGATGCAAATGCGTTGCTTTCCTCGGCAGAAAAAGAAGTAGATGAAACATTTAGAGATAAAGTTATTCAATCGATAAACAAAAAATACAATTCGGTAAAGTCAACCTTGGCCAATCGAAATTACGAGTAAAAACAATCAAATCACGAACAGTTAAATTTTTAAATTATGCAAAAAATTATTCTTTATGCAGCAATATTGCTATGCACGTTAGTTACCCAAATGTATAGTCAGGAAACATTTGATGACAGAGCAAAAACCATTTCTGAAAACATTAAAAAGATTACTTCTGAAGAAAAAGAAGCTCTTAAAAATGAAGTAGAAGACATCAACAAGTTGTTAGAAAACGGAACAATTTCAACTGAAAAAGCAGATGCTGAAAAACGAAAAGCAGCCGAATTGAGAGCTAAAAACATTGAAGAAAAAGTAGCCATCGAAGAAGCTAAATTGCAACAACTGATAAAAGATGCAGTTGATGGGAAAGTAAAACATTCCGAAGAAAAGGTAAGAGGCGGAACCACTATTATTCTGGGTTCCAGTGCAAATGATTCTATTGGAGAAGATCATACTGAAATTAATATTGGTTCGATGAAAATTTTCAAAGGAGAAAAAGAAAAATACAAAAGAAATTCTAAACGAACTACTTCTCAATTTGTGTTTGCCTTCGGATTAAATAATCTTGTGACAGATGGCGACACCGGTTCGTTGGAAGACAGCGATTACCGCGTTTGGGGTTCACATTTTTATGAATGGGGTTTGACTTATAACACCAGAATTTTCAAAAACAATAACTTATTGCATGCCAAATATGGTTTGTCTTTGATGTATAATAATTTGCGTCCGACCGATAATCGTTACTACGTGAAAGAGGGCGAACAAACCAATTTGCGAGAATTTGATGTGGATTTAAAAGAAAGTCGTTTTAGAAATGTAAGTTTGGTTTTACCGCTACATTTAGAATTTGATTTTACACCAAAAACAGTTAATGAAAACGGAGATGCCCGATTTAGATCACACAAAAGTGTTCGACTTGGAATAGGTGGATATGCCGGATTTAACATCAAATCGAAACAGATTTTAAAGTATGACGACAATGATGGTCATGTAAAAATAAAAGAAAAAGGCGATTTCAACACGTCTGATTTTACCTATGGTTTATCAACTTACATCGGTTATCGTGCCACAAGTTTGTATTTAAAATACGATTTAAATCCAATGTTTAAAAACAATACCATCGATCAAAACAACATTTCGTTAGGTTTGCGTTTCGATTTCAATTAAAATTTGTTTGAGTTAGCATACATTTGTTTGAAAGGTGTTTTCGTCAAGAAGCACCTTTTTTTTATTGTTTTAATTCCTTATTTTTAAAAACTGAATTGTACTTTTACAGGCTACGAAAAAACACCAATGATTAAGCAAAATACCATCGATTTAGTTTTTGAAACCGCCCGAGTTGAGGAGGTGATTGGTGATTTTGTGCAACTCAAACGTGCCGGTAGTAATATGAAAGGCTTGAGTCCGTTTTCCAATGAAAAATCACCTTCTTTCATGGTTTCTCCGGTAAAGCAAATTTGGAAAGATTTTAGTACGGGAAAAGGCGGAAATTCAGTTACATTTTTGATGGAACACGAGCATTTTTCGTTTCCGGAAGCAATTAGGTATTTAGCAAAAAAATACAATATCGAAATTGAAGAAACCGTTTCCAGTGACGAAGATAAGTTGGTTGCCAATGAAAAAGAGAGCATGTATTTGGTTTCCGAATTTGCGAGTAAGTATTTTCAATATGTTTTGTGGGAAGAAGAAGAGGGCAAGGCTATTGGATTATCGTATTTTAAAGAACGCGGTTTTTCAAATGAAACAATCAAAAAATTCAATTTAGGTTATTCACCAAATACTTGGGATGCTTTGACCAAAGAAGCTCTCGGGAAAGCGTATAAATTAGAATTTCTTGAAAAAACCGGACTAACCATTGTGGGTGAAGACAAGCAATTTGACCGATTCAAAGGTCGTGTGATGTTTCCCATTCAAAGTATGTCGGGAAGAGTGCTCGGTTTTGGTGGTAGAATTTTGACAAATGATAAAAAAGCGGCCAAATATCTGAATTCTCCCGAAAGTGAAATTTACCATAAAAGTAATGTGCTTTACGGAATTTTTCACGCCAAACAATCCATTGCAAAACTCGACAATTGTTTTTTGGTAGAAGGTTATACCGATGTGATTCAAATGCATCAAGCCGGAATTGAAAATGTTGTTTCTTCATCAGGAACGGCTTTAACGCCTAACCAAATTCGATTAATTAATCGATTAACGAAAAATATTACGGTACTTTTTGATGGTGATGCGGCGGGTTTACGAGCTTCTATTCGAGGAATTGACTTGATTTTGGAAGAAGGAATGAACGTGAAAGTTTGTTCTTTTCCTGATGGCGACGACCCGGATAGTTTTGCTAAGAAAACACCGTATGATGAATTGGTAAAGTATTTGGATGAAAATGCCAAAGATTTCATTCAGTTCAAAGCGTCTTTGTTGATGCAGGATGCGAAGAATGATCCGATTAAAAAAGCCGATTTAATTCGGGATATGGTGATTAGTATTTCAAAAATTCCGGATCGAATTAAACGTGAAATCTACATTCAGGAATGTAGCCGAATCATGGATATTTCCGAGGATGTTTTGTTTAGCACCTTGGCACAAATGGCTCAAAAAGATTTGTCTGAAGCTAACAAAAAATTCAAACAAGAGCAAAAGGCGTTTGATGTTGTTAAAAATGATTCAACTGAAGCTATTGCTAAAGTTGATGTGGTTACCTTATTAGAAAAATCAATTTTAGAAATTTTACTTTTATATGGTCATCACGAAGTAGAATTTGAAAATGTTTTTATTCAATTTGATGAGAATGGAAAGGAAATTGAAACCATTGAAAAAGTGCAACACAAAATCTATGAACGCATTTATTTAAGTTTACAAGAAGATGAAATTGAATTGGCCAATCCCATATTTAATGCAATTTATATTGATTTAGTCGCTCAATTCCATCAAAATGAATTGTTTGATAAAAATCACTATCTCAATAATTTAATTCCTGAGCATGCTGAGGTTGTAACCGATATTTTAATGAACGACGAAAAATATCAATTACATGGATGGTTGGATAAAAAGCAAGTTTTTGTAAAAGAAAAAGATGATTTAGAAATTCTTTCTCGATTGGTAACAGAAACAATTGTAACATTTAGAGAATATCTAATCAATAAATTGAATCATGAATTGATGCTTCAAATTCAACAAGAAACTCCTGAATTTACTCCTGAAGAAATTATAACAATGATAAATGATTATAACAAACTAAAAGTAAACATCACTCGCCGAATTGGCAGAATGCGTTCGGATTATAACTAAAAAAAAGACCTCTAATTTGAGGTCTTTTTTCTAAGTATTTTTATACAATCTCTAATGTTTTTGCTTTATTAACTAAGTCTACCAAATTCGTTACATTTAATTTTGTGAGTAATCGTAATTTATAGGTGCTGATGGTTTTTTCGTTCAGTCCTAAAATTTTAGAAATTTCATTGTTCTTTTTTCCGTCACTCAAAAAACGTAATACCTCAATTTCTCTATTAGAAAGTTTTCGGTACAATCTTTCGCTTTTGTTTTGCTTAGCAATAAGAGCTAAACTTTTCTTAATGGCATCGTTAAAAATAACAGCACCATTATTTACTTTCACAATTACGTTTCCAAGTGTTTCTAATTTAGATGTTTTGTGCAAATAGGCAGAAACACCCGCTTTTAAAGCATTTGGAGCATAAATGTTTTCAGATAAATTACTGAAAATAATAATTTTAGTACTAGGAAACTCTTTGAGTATATACTTAACTAAGTTAATACTCGTTAGCCCTTCAAGTTCCAAGTCTAAGACTAAAATATCAATTGGTTTAATTTTGAGCATATCCAAAATCATATTGTAGTTGCCAACATGGCCTACAATACTTATTTCAGCATGGTCTTTAAAGTACGATTTCACTCCGAAGTGTACAACGGGTTGATTATCGGCTAAACAAACTTTAATCATAATAGGGTGGTATTTAGTTAAAAAATGATTAATATTTTTTTAGGGCTGTTAAAGATACTACATTTATTTTTAATGGAATGTATTTCTGACAAAAAATTTTAAGAAATATTTTAGATTTATCTTAAATCATTAGGAATTTCACAAATCGGTATGGGGTTCATCTTGTGTTTGTTAGCATTATTGAGCCTTTTATATATGTTAAAGACTTCTAAATTCCTTCCATTAAAATCTGTAGTATTTTTACCTGCTTCGTCCTGAAGCATCGCCCATTCTAATTCGTCATAACTTGCTCCCAACTGATCTTCATCCGAACGATCATCACCAAATAAGCCATCTGTTGGAGCTGCGGTTAAAATAGATTCCGGCACTTGTAAGAACCTTCCTAATGCATAAACTTCCGATTTCATTAAATCGGCAATCGGACTCAAATCTACTCCGCCGTCGCCATATTTTGTATAAAAACCTACGCCAAAATCTTCTACTTTATTTCCTGTACCGGCAACAAGTAGTCTGTGAATTCCTGCAAAATAATATAAAGTCGTCATGCGAAGCCTGGCTCTTGTGTTAGCAAGCGATAAATTTAATTTAGCTTCGTTTTCAGAACTTGGAACATCTTTTTTAAATTGTTCAAACGTATTACTTAAATCAACAGACGCACTTTCAACATTCGGAAAACGTTGTTTTAACTGTGCAATATGCTCCTTTTTTCTACTCACATGTGAAGCTGCCTGATGGATAGGAAGTTCAAGACAAAGTGTTTTTAAACCCGTTTGAGCACAAAGAGTTGATGTCACAGCACTATCAATTCCACCGGACACTCCCACAACAAAACCATTTACTTTTGCGTTTTCTGCATACGTTTTTAACCAATTAACAATGTGTTTGTTTACTTTTTCTACGTTAATAGTTGTGTTTTTTTGTGTCATCTTTTTGAGGTTATACGATTTGGCACTGTATATTTGCATTCTAAATTAATGTGGTAAAAATAGAAAAATACAATCAATTTTCTAAATCAAATTAATGTTATCATAATTCAAATCATAATGAGAAAAATTATATTATTTTTTCTAGTTGTTTTAGTTGCTTCGTGCGATAAAAAATCAAAAATAGAAAAACAAATAGAAGAAATTCCTATTTCACTCACAATTGAACGTTTCGACAAAATTTTTTACGAAACTCCGGTGGAAGATTTCCAAAAAATGAAATCAGAATATCCTGCTTTTTTTCCAAGTCAGTTTCCGGATAGTACTTTCATTAGTAAAATGACAGATCCTTTGTATCGCGAATTATATGATGAAGTTCAAAAAAAATATAGCAATTTTACACCGGTACAAGAAGAATTGGAAGAAGTTTTCAGACGGATAAAATTTTACTTCCCCAACCAAAAATTACCTTCAAGAGTAACTACATTAATTTCCGAAATGGATTATCAAAATAAAGTAATTTATACTGATAGTCTTTTACTGATTTCGTTGGATTTGTATTTAGGAAAAGAACACAAGTTTTATGAATTTCCAGATTATTTCAGACAAACTTTTCAACGTTCTCAAATTATGCCCGATGTAGTTTCCGATTTTTCCACACGCGTGATTGCACAACCTCGCGAAAAGTCATTTTTGGATCAGATGATTTATTTTGGTAAAGAAATGTATATCAAAGATTTGATTCTTCCTAATTATGAAGATTTTGATAAAATAGGATACTCCAAAGAACAACAAATTTGGTGCGAAGAAAACGAAGGCGAAATTTGGCGATATTTTATTGAAGACAATATATTGTATAATTCCGACACCAAATTAGTGCAGCGTTTTATTGCTCCTGCACCATTTTCAAAATTTTATCTAGAAATAGATGCCGAGTCTCCGGGAAGAACCGGTGTTTGGATTGGTTGGCAAATTGTGCGTTCGTTTATGAAAAATAATGAAGTATCTTTGGACGAATTTTTAGCAATGGATGCAAAAGAAATTTTTGCTCGATCAAAATATAAACCTAAAAAATAATGAGTTTGATTACTTCTGAAATAAAATTTGATGTGACTTTAGATGAAAATAAAGTTCCTGAATTATTGAAATGGACAGCCAAAGATGGTGGAATAGAAAATCAAGAAACAAAAGCGATTATGCTTTCCGTGTGGGATTCTAAAACAAAAGAATCTCTGCGAATTGATTTGTGGACCAAAGATATGCCTGTGGATGAAATGAAAATTTTCTTTCATCAAACATTAGTAGCAATGGCCGATACTTTTCAACGAGCAACAACCGATGATAAAATGGCCGATACGATGCGGGATTTCTGCGAATATTTTGCCGAAAAATTGGAATTGAAAAGTTAGAAATTATCGCTTTTAAACATTTCTTGATTAATTTCATCAATAAATGATAGCAATTCTTCTTTTCCGGTAGATTCTGTGGCAGAAGTAATAAAGTGTTGTGGCATTTCTTCCCAACCACTGGCTAAAACTTGTTTTCTGTAAGCTTCTATGTGGGAATGAATTCTGGTTTTACCAACTTTATCTGCTTTGGTAAATATTATGCAAAACGGAACTTCGGTCACACCCAAATAAGTAAAAAATTCTAAATCTATTTTTTGAGCTTCTAATCGAATGTCTATCAACACAAAAGCACAGACCAATTGTTCTCTTTTTTCAAAATAATCGGTAACAAATTGTTGAAAAACTTCTTTTGATTTTTTTGAAACTTTAGCATAACCGTAGCCTGGTAAATCGACCAAAAACCAATTGTTATTTATTTTAAAATGATTAATTAATTGTGTTTTCCCAGGTTTTGATGATGTTTTTGCCAAACTTTTGTGGTTGGTCAACATGTTAATCAACGATGATTTTCCCACGTTCGATCTTCCAATAAAAGCATATTCCGGTAGTGGATCTTTCGGACATTTGCTTACTTCAGAATTACTGATTACAAATTCGGCGGTATTGATTTTCATAATATTTATTTAAAACAAAAAAGTCCAATCGGACTCTTTATAGTTTAGTTTTTTCTAACCATTCCAGCATGATTTTATTAAACTCATCCGGATGTTCCATCATAGCAGCATGACCACATTTATCAATCCAGTATAAGTCTGAATTTGGTAATAATTTGTGAAATTCTTCTGCAACTTCAGGTGGCGTGACTTTATCATCTTTCCCCCAAATTAAACAAGTTGGGGTTTGCATTTTTGGCAAATCTTTCGCCATGTTGTGTCGAATGGCACTTTTGGCAATAGTCAACGTTTTGATAACTTTAATGCGATCATTTACAATCGAAAAAACTTCATCTACCAATTCTTTTGAAGCCATTTCAGGATTATAAAACACATTTTGTGTTTTTAGTTTGATGTATTCATAATCACCTCTTTTTGGATAACTATCTCCCATCGCACTTTCATAAAGCCCTGAGCTTCCGGTCAATATTAATGCGGCAACTTTTTCAGGATACATTTTTGTATGATATAAACCAACATGACCTCCCAAAGAATTCCCTAATAAGATGACTCTTTCAAATCCTTTGAAAACAATAAAATCTTTTACAAATTTTGAAAAAGCTTTTACGTTGGTTTTTAAAATGTTTTGTGTGTATAATGGAAGTTCAGGAATAACGACTTTGTATCCGTTTTTCGGAAAAAAATCAGCTACTCCTCCAAAATTGCTCAAACCGCCCATTAGACCGTGTAAAACAATAATTGGCGTTCCTTCTCCGGCTTCAAAATAAGTATATTTTCCTTCTTTCTTAAAGTTTTCTTTCATCAAAAATGAGATCTTTCAATTCATCACAAATATATGATTTTATCCATAAAAAAGAAGAATTGTACTGTTTATTTGAAATGAAATTTAGTCTTTGATTAAAAAAAATGTACAAACTGGTTAAATGGTTAATTATCAACATTTTTTAAAGTTAAGTCCATTTGTATGATATAATAGAAATCATATAAAAACTGAAGCCAGTTTGTTAAACTGTTGCACATTTTCTTTTAAACAGTACAATTCTAAATGTTTTGTTAAATAATGTGCAATAATCCAGTTGTTTAACTCGAATTCGATTTAAAGAGTAAAGTGGTAAAACTTATTAACAAAGTGGTATTTTGTGGTAAATTGTGGTAAAATGTTTTTATATTTGCTATCAAACCATCAAAATTGTAACTCCTTGAATACCATTGTTGGAACATATGAATGTAAAGTCGATGCCAAAGGAAGACTGCTATTGCCTGCTCCTTTGAAAAAGCAGTTGGCTACGTCATTGCAAGATGGTTTTGTGTTGAAGCGATCTGTTTTTCAGCCGTGTTTGGAATTGTATCCAATGGCGGAATGGAATATTTTGATGAATAAAGTGAATAAACTTAATCGTTTCGTAAAAAAGAATAACGATTTCATCAGAAGATTTACCGCTGGTGTAAAAGTGGTTGAAATCGATGCGTTAGGTCGTTTATTGGTTCCAAAAGATTTAGTGGTTTTTGCCTCCATTTCCAAAGATATTGTGCTGTCTTCGGCTGTGAATATTGTGGAGATTTGGGATAAAGATTTATATGAAAAATCAATTGATGATGCAACAATCGATTTTGCTGATTTGGCAGAAGATGTAATGGGAAATGTTAATGATGATGACAATGGAATATCATAATCCGGTTTTGTTAAAAACATCCGTAGAGGGTTTGGCAATCAAGCCGGACGGAGTTTACGTAGATGTGACTTTTGGTGGTGGCGGACATTCAAAAGAAATTTTGAGTCAGCTAGGGCCGGATGGAAAATTATATGCTTTTGATCAGGATGAAGATGCACTAGCGAATGCTTTGCCGGATGAACGATTCAAATTGATTAATGAAAATTTTAGAAACATCAAACGCTATTTGCGATTTTATGGTGTGAAAGAAGTAGATGGAATCTTGGCAGATTTAGGTGTTTCGTCCCATCAATTTGATGTGGCAGAAAGAGGATTTTCTACCCGTTTTGATGCAGAATTAGATATGCGGATGAGTCAAAAAGGAGAGTTAAATGCTTTCATGGTTGTAAATGAATATGATGAAGCTACACTTAAAAAAGTATTTGCTGAATTTGGCGAATTATCCAATGCGGGTGCAATTGCCAACACAATTATAAATGCTAGAAAAGACATTCCAATCAAAAATACAGAGCAATTAAAACAGGTTCTTTCAAAATTTTTACCGGCTCACAAAAGCCATAAGATTTTGGCTCAGATTTATCAAGCTATCCGAATTGAGGTAAATCAAGAAATGGAAGTTCTAAAAGAATTCTTAGAACAATCATTAGATATTTTAAAGCCTGGCGGAAGATTAAGTGTGATTTCGTATCATTCTCTCGAAGACCGTTTGGTAAAAAGATTTATGAAAAACGGAATGTTTGAAGGCGAGCCGGAACGTGATTTCTTCGGAAATTATTCTGTGCCATTCAAATCCATCGGAAAGTTAATTATTCCTGATAATGCTGAAATTAAAATAAATAATAGAGCTCGTAGTGCCAAATTGCGAATTGCTGAAAAAAAGTAGATGAAAGCTGGAATATACGACATATTAAAAGCAAGATTTCTGGTCAATCAAGATGCGGTTAAAAATTGGCGATTTATCGTTTTTCTAATTGTATTGGCAATGATAATGATTGCAAATATTCATCATTACGAAAAAAAAATATTCAGAATTGTTGAATTAAATAAAGAAGTAAAAGAACTGCGTTCAGAATTTGTAGATCGTCGTTCAGAATTAATGAAATTAAAAATGGAAAGCACCATTTCTAAAAAAATGGAAGAAAAAGGAATATTTCCTTCCACAGTGCCTCCAACAAAAATAAAAGTGGTTAAGCCGAAAGAAAAAACATTAACAGAAAAAATATGGAAGTAACAGATAAACATATCTCTTACCGAATTTATTTGGTTGCCGTAGTCGTCTTTTTGATGGCTATTGGTGTTGCTGTTAAGTTAACCAATATTCAATGGGTTGAAGGAGAATATTACAGAAAGTTAGCCAAAGAACGAAGTGTGAAAAACTTCGTAATTCCTGCAAACAAAGGAAACATTTATTCTTCTGACGGAAGTTTATTAGCTACTTCTATCCCAAATTATAAAGTTCGTTTTGATGCCATGGCTCCCAAAAAAGAAGATTTCGATAAAAATCTTCAACCACTTTGCGATTCATTGTCAAAACTTTTAGGGAAGCCATCACAGTTTTATAAAACAGAATTTTTACGAGCGAGATCAACCAAAAACAGATACTATTTGGTAGCTAGAAATTTGAGCTATACCGAATACATGAAAATCAAAAGTTTTCCGCTGTTTAACAAAGGTGCTTATCGTGGCGGAATCATAACCGAGCAAAAAACGATTCGCGAGCATCCTATTGGGTTGGTGGCCGAGCGAACCATTGGTTATGAGCGAATCAGACCAAACGGAACTCCGGATGGAAAAGGAATCGAATGGGCGTTTAGAGATTATCTAAATGGTAAAGATGGGAAACGACTCATGCAAAAAATGGCAAAAGGTCAGTGGAAACCTATTCGCGACGAAAATGAAGTAGAACCACAAGATGGTTATGATATTATTTCAACCATCGATGTATATATTCAAGATATTGCTCATCACGCTTTGCTAAAGCAATTGGAATACTATGAAGCTGAGCACGGTTCTGTGGTTGTAATGGAAACTCACACCGGAGAAGTGAAAGCTATTTCAAACTTAGGAAGAGATAAAAATGGTCAATATAGCGAAACTGTAAATTATGCGGTTGCCGAATCACATGAGCCGGGTTCTACCTTTAAATTAATTGATTTAATTGCTCTTTTTGAAGATAAGGTAGCAGACACAAGCGATATTTATGATACTAAAGGTGGCGAAATATCATATTATAACAGAAAAGTGCGTGATTCTAAAAAAGGCGGTTACGGAAAAATTTCGTTGGGAAGAGGTTTTGAATTGTCATCCAATACGGTACTAGTTCAAGCTGTTTATAATAATTACAAAAGTAATCCGCAGAAGTTTGTTGATCATATCAAACGTATGAAATTACACCAACCACTTGGTTTGCAAATAAAAGGAGAAGGAAGGCCTATTGTTCCTCAACCAGGGGAAAAAAACTGGTACGGAACCACTTTACCTTGGATGGCTTACGGATATAATGTTTCGATGACACCACTTCAGACTTTGACTTTATACAATGCTGTGGCTAATAATGGTGAGATGGTCAAACCTTTATTCGTAAAAGAAATAAAAGAATGGAACAAAACCATCAAAAAGTTTGACAAAGAAGTGATTAATCCAAAAATCGCTTCGCAAGAAACAATCGACAAAATAAAGGCGATTTTAGAAAATGTAGTCAAAAAAGGAACCGGTTCTAAGCTATATTCCAAAGATTTTTCGATGGCCGGAAAAACAGGAACGGCTCAAATGGGTTATTCAGACAAGGCTAATTTGTATTATGCTTCATCATTCGTAGGTTATTTCCCCGCAGATAAACCAAAATATTCTTGCATTGTAGTGATTCATAAACCCAGCAAATCCAAAGGATATTATGGTGCAGATGTTTCCGGGCCGGTTTTTAAACGAATTGCTCAAAAGGTGTTTACTGATGTGCCATCCACCAATGAAATTAAAAATTTAGAAAAGAATATTCCAATACAAGATAAGAATTATGACACCTATTATACCAATTCATCCAAAGAAATCAAAACCATTCCAAATGTAAAAGGAATGTCCGGTATGGATGCATTGGCCTTATTAGAAAATTTGAAAATAAAAGTAAAAGTCATCGGGATCGGAAAAGTAAAAAAACAATCCATTCAACCCGGAGAACCATTACTAAAAAACAGCACAATTATATTAGAATTATCGTGATAACGCTAAAAGACATATTATATAAAGTAAGCATTGAAGCGGTAAAAGGTTCAACCGATGCCACAATCAATAAAATTGAATTTGATTCACGCAAAGTGGAATTGAATGATGTTTTTGTGGCCATTCGCGGAACAATTTCAAACGGACACGATTTTATCGAAAAAGCCCTTAATCAAGGTGCTGCTGTAATTGTTTGCGATACTTTTCCTGATATAATTGTTAATGGAGTAACATATATTCAAGTAAAAGATACCAATTTGGCATTAGCTTTCTTGGCTTCGAATTATTATGAAAATCCATCGCAAAACTTAAAATTGGTTGGAATTACCGGAACCAATGGCAAAACAACTATTGCTTCTTTGTTGTATCAATTATTCAAAAAAGCGGGTTATAAAGTAGGATTGCTTTCTACAGTAAAAATTTTGGTTGATGAAGAAGAGTTTCCTGCAACACATACAACTCCCGATTCATTGACTATTAATTATTATTTGTCAGAAATGAATAAAGCCGGTGTTGAATTCTGTTTTATGGAAGTCAGCTCACACGGAATTCATCAAAAAAGAACAGAAGGTTTGCTATTTTCCGGCGGAATTTTCACCAATTTATCGCACGATCATTTAGACTATCACAGTTCGTTTGCAGAATACCGTGATGTGAA
Organism: Flavobacterium sp. T50_26; assembly: GCF_057652995.1. Lineage (NCBI taxonomy): Bacteria > Pseudomonadati > Bacteroidota > Flavobacteriia > Flavobacteriales > Flavobacteriaceae > Flavobacterium > Flavobacterium sp. T50_26. The sequence continues at coordinate 240,783 of NZ_JBYFCC010000001.1, read as the reverse complement.
AAAATCATTTTTTGATTATTTGCCAAAATCTGCCTTTGTATTAACGAATGTAGATGATAAAAACGGCAATTTGATGTTGCAAAACACAAAGGCTAAGAAATTAACCTATGCTCTAAAATCGTATGCCGATTACAAAGCTTCCATTTTAGAAAATCAGTTGAGCGGATTATTATTGAAAATAAACGGAAACGAAGTTTGGGTAAAATTAATAGGAACATTTAACGCCTATAATTTATTAGCAATTTATGGAACTGCTGTCGAATTAGGTTTGGATAGTTTAGAAGTTCTTCGATTATTATCAGAATTAGAAAGTGTTTCAGGACGTTTTCAATTCATCGTTTCAGATGATAAAATCACCGCCATTGTCGATTACGCTCACACACCCGATGCATTGGAAAATGTGTTGGGAACAATCAATGACATCCGAACCAAAAATGAACAATTAATCACAGTTGTTGGTTGCGGAGGAAATAGAGATAAAACCAAGCGTCCGATAATGGCCAATATTGCATCTACGCTAAGTAACAAAGTGATTTTGACCTCAGATAATCCTCGTGACGAAGATCCAACCGACATTTTAATGGACATGGAGAAAGGCGTTGAACCGCAAAATCATCGCAAAACATTATCCATTTTAGATAGAAAACAAGCTATTAAAGTAGCTTGCCAATTAGCAAAACCAAACGATATTATTCTGATTGCAGGAAAAGGTCATGAAACCTATCAGGAAATCAAAGGTGTTCGTCATCATTTTGACGACATGGAAACCGTAAAAGAACTATTAGACGAACGAAATCAATAGAACCGATATGCTGTATTATTTATTTGAATATTTAGACAAAACACTCGATGTTCCCGGAACAGGAGTTTTTCAGTACATTACATTTCGTTCAGGTTTAGCGGTTCTTTTGTCGCTTTTACTTTCAACGATTTACGGAAAAAGAATTATCAATTTTCTAAGAAATCAGCAAGTTGGTGAAACAGTTCGAGAGCTCGGTTTAGAAGGTCAAACACAAAAAGCAGGAACACCAACAATGGGTGGACTTATCATCATTATGGCTACGTTGATTCCTGTTCTATTATTGGCAAGACTTGACAATATTTATATCATTTTGTTGATTGTAACCACATTATGGATGGGAACAATCGGTTTTATTGACGATTATATCAAAATTTTCAAAAAAGATAAACAAGGTTTAAAAGGAAAATTTAAAGTTATTGGTCAGGTTGGTTTGGGTTTAATCGTGGGTTCTGTATTGTATTTCAATCCGGGTGTTACCGTTCGAAAAGATACGCAGTTAACCAATGTTCAAACTACAACACAAACGGTCATAAATCCTGCATCTTTAGAAGAAAAGTCAACAGCAACTACAATTCCGTTTTTCAAAAATAACGAATTTGATTATGCCGATTTGTTGTCATTTTTAGGTGATGGTTACGAATCTTGGGCTTGGTTAATTTTTATTCCGATAGTGATTTTTATCATCACAGCCGTTTCAAACGGAGCCAATTTAACCGATGGAATCGATGGTCTGGCAGCCGGGACATCCGCTATTTCAGTGCTTACTTTAGGCATTTTTACATTCGTTTCCGGTAATATCATTTTTTCTAATTATCTGAATATCATGTACATCCCCAATTCCGGTGAAATGACGGTGTTTATTTCCGCATTTGTGGGATCGCTTATTGGATTTTTATGGTACAACAGTTATCCGGCAGCCGTTTTTATGGGCGATACAGGAAGTTTAACAATAGGCGGAATTATTGCAGTAATTGCCATCGCCATTCGAAAAGAATTGCTAATTCCTGTTATCTGCGGGATTTTCTTAGCCGAAAATTTATCGGTAGTGTTGCAAGTCAGCTACTTTAAATATACCAAAAAGAAATTTGGCGAAGGAAGACGAATTTTTCTCATGTCGCCCTTGCACCATCATTACCAGAAAAAAGGCTATCACGAAAGTAAGATTGTAACCCGATTCTGGATTGTAGGCATATTGTTAGCCATTTTATCAATCGTAACCTTAAAACTAAGATAATGCGATTGGTTGTGTTGGGAGGAGGAGAAAGTGGGGTAGGAACCGCCATTTTAGGAAAGAAAAAGGGATATGATGTTTTTCTATCCGATTTTGGAAAAATAAAAGATAATTACAAAGAAGTTCTGATGCTTAATGGTATTGCTTGGGAAGACGAAAAGCACACCGAAGACCTAATTCTGAATGCAGATGTGGTAATGAAAAGTCCAGGAATTCCTGATAAAGTGGCAATTGTCAAGAAATTGAAAGAAATGCAAATTCCGGTGATTTCAGAAATTGAATTTGCCGCTCAATTTACAGACGCTATCACCATCGGAATTACAGGTAGTAATGGAAAAACAACCACAACAATGCTCACGTATCATCTGCTAAAATCAGGTGGTTTAAGTGTGGGATTAGCTGGAAATATAGGAAAGAGTTTTGCATGGCAAGTGGCTGATGAGGATTTTGATGTGTATGTGTTAGAATTGAGTAGTTTTCAGTTAGATGGAATCATTAATTATAAACCGCATATCGCCATTCTCACAAATATAAGCCCTGATCATTTGGACAGATATGAATATAAGTATGAAAACTATATCGCTTCAAAATTTAGAATAACAATGAATCAAACCGAAGATGATTATTTGATTTACGATGCAGATGATGAAGCAACAACAAATTGGTTAAAAAACAACAAAACAAAAGCACAATTAATTCCATTTTCGCTTAAACAAAAGTACCAAATGGGAGGATTTATAAACAACGACACTATGGAAATGTACATCAACGAAGAAGAATTTACAATGGAAACCAAAACAATGGCTTTGGAAGGCAAACACAACATGAAAAACGCAATGGCAGCAACTTCTGTGGCTCAACTGATGCGAATCAGAAAACAGACCATCAGAGAAAGTTTGTCCAATTTTCAAGGTGTTGAACATCGTTTGGAGCGTGTGTTGAAAATTCAAAATGTACAATACATCAATGATAGCAAAGCAACGAATGTAAATGCTACATTTTTTGCTCTAGACAGCATGTCAACACCAACCGTTTGGATTGTGGGTGGCGTTGATAAAGGAAATGATTATTCAGAATTAATGTCGATGGTTCGCGAAAAAGTAAAAGCCATTATTTGTTTAGGTGTTGATAATAAAAAAATAATTGATGCTTTTGGTAATGTTGTCGATGTTATGGTGGAAGTAACCTCCATGAGTGATGCCGTTCGAACAGCCCAACATTTAACCGAAAAAGGTGATACCGTTTTATTATCACCAGCTTGTGCGAGTTTCGATTTATTCGAAAATTACGAAGACAGAGGAAGACAATTTAAACAAGCAGTTCGGAATTTGTAGGAAGATGGAAGATGGAAGATAGGAGATGGAAGAAAGAAGTTGAATTAGAATAACGAATTTTTTGTCATTTCGCAAGATGACGAAGTCGAAATAGAAATCTCCTGCGAAGCAGGCAGTATTCAACAATAAATTAATAAAAATGTTAGTACTAATAAAAAGTTTAAGAGGAGATAAAGTCATTTGGGCATTAATAGCTCTATTGGCTCTGTTTTCGTTTATGCCGGTTTTTAGTGCGAGTAGCAATTTGGCCTATGCCGGAAAAGGAACAGGAAATACCGTAAGTTACTTGATTAAACATCTTGTACACGTAGCTCTCGGATTTTTCATTATATACCGAATTCACAAAATTCCTTATCATTATTTTAGAAGTATTTCGAGAATTTTATTGCCATTTATTTGGCTATTACTTGCCTATACATTATTTAAAGGAACAGTAATTGCAGGTGCAAACGCAAGTAGATGGATTCAAGTGCCGTTTGTTGGAATTTCGTTTCAACCTTCCACATTTGCATTTATTGTGTTGATGATTTTTGTGGCTCGTTACTTATCCAAAACCAGAGAAGAACCACTCACATTCAAATCGTCATTTATTGATTTATGGCTTCCGGTTGGAATCACGTTGATGTTTATTCTTCCTGCCAACTTTTCCACAGCGGCATTGATTTTTGCAATGGTTTTAATGTTGGTTTTCGTTGGAAAGTATCCATTAAAATATATAGGAGCAGTGTTGGGAATCGGAATCGTGTCTTTTGCCTTTTTTATTCTGATAGCAAAAGCTTTTCCAAACCCTTTAACAACTCGTGTTAATACATGGGAATCTCGTATCGAACGATTTTTTAATGATGATGTCCAAGATCCGGACGAAGTATATCAAATTGAAAGAGCCAAAACTGCTATCGCAACCGGTGGAGTTTATGGATTAGGACCGGGAAAAAGCGTTCAGAAAAACTTTTTGCCACAATCTTCTTCCGACTTTATTTATGCCATTATTGTCGAAGAATTCGGATTAGCCGGCGGATTAGCAATTCTGGGGATTTATCTTTTACTGTTTATTAGAATTGTAATAGCAGCTCACAAAGCTACTACCTTATTCGGAAAATTAGTCGTCGTCGGACTCGGTTTTCCAATCGTGTTTCAAGCAATGATTAATATGGGAGTTGCGGTAGAATTATTACCCACAACCGGACAAACGTTACCGCTAATCAGTAGTGGAGGAAGTTCAATTTGGGTTACGTGTTTAGCATTGGGAATCATCATCAACGTAACCAAAAAAGAAGAAGAAATTGCTGCCGAAAATAAAGAAAAAGCCATGCGAGATGCAGCTCTTCAAAAAATGATTGATAAACAATTGAAGGAAGATGAAGAAGCTTTGATAAAATCTGAAGATGAAAAAGACGAAGATTATTCTATCGAAGATAATCCAATGAATGCAGTTTTAAACAAAAGTTAAGATGAGCAGTTTTAAATTCATATTAAGTGGTGGCGGAACCGGTGGACATATCTACCCGGCGATTGCTATTGCCAATGAATTGAAAGCTCAATTTCCAGATTGCGAAATTTTGTTTGTTGGTGCAAAAGATAAAATGGAAATGCAAAAAGTGCCACAAGCCGGATATCCAATAAAAGGGTTGTGGATTGCGGGTTTACAACGAAAATTGACCTTGCAAAATTTAATGTTTCCCGTAAAAGTCATTGATAGTTTAATAAAGTCAAGACGTATCATAAAAGCATTCAAACCGGATGTTGTTATAGGAACCGGAGGCTTTGCTTCAGGACCTTTATTGCGTGCGGCTTCTGTCATGAATATTCCAATTGTGGTGCAAGAGCAAAACTCTTTCCCGGGAATTACCAATAAAATTTTAAGCAAAAGAGCTTCTGTGATTTGTGTGGCGTATGATAATTTAGAACGCTTTTTTCCTAAAAATAAAATAAAATTAACAGGAAATCCTGTTCGTGAAGATTTGATTTCTATTGATAATAAACGACTGGATGCGTTGACTTACTTCGCCTTAGACGCAACAAAAAAGACCTTGTTGGTTTTGGGTGGAAGTTTAGGCTCAAGAAGAATCAATCAACTTATTGCTAAAGAATTGGATTTTATAACCAATCAGAATATACAAGTGATTTGGCAATGTGGTAAACTCTATTTTGACGAGTACAGCCATTTTAATGAAAAGCCCAATGTAAAAGTTGTTTCGTTTATTGACAGAATGGATTTGGTTTATGCGGCGGCAGATATCATTATTTCCCGTGCGGGAGCTTCATCAGTTTCGGAACTTTGTTTAGTGGGAAAACCGGTCATTTTCATTCCGTCTCCCAACGTAGCAGAAGATCATCAAACCAAAAATGCAAAAGCAATTGTAGATAAAAATGGAGCAATTTTGTTAAAAGAAAGTGAGTTGGACGGAAAATTTCAACCTGTTTTTTCTCATTTAATTGACGATGAAGATCATCAAATAGAATTAGGTAATCAAATCAGGAAATTGGCTAAACCCAATGCAACACAAGATATAGTTAAAGAAATTAGTAAACTAATAAAGAAATAAAGAAGACTTTGTGTCTTTTAGCCTTTGTGGCAAAAAAAAATATGAATCTAAATCAAATCCATAACGTTTATTTCATCGGAATCGGAGGAATCGGAATGAGTGCTCTTGCTCGTTATTTTAGCTTTTTAGGAAAAGAAATTGCCGGCTACGATAAAACAGAAACCGAACTTACCAAAGAATTGGAAGCGATTGGAATGAAGATTCATTTTGATGATACTATCGATAAAATTCCATCAACTTTTGATAAGGAAAACACATTAGTTATCATAACACCAGCTGTTCCGACTTCGCATAGCGAGTGGAATTTCTTCAAAGAAAAAGGCTATGTTATCAAAAAAAGAGCAGAAGTGTTAGGAATCATTACCAAAGACACGTATTGTTTTGCGGTAGCTGGAACACACGGGAAAACAACAACTTCCAGTATTTTGGGACATGTTTTGTATGAATGTGGTGTGGATGTCACTGCTTTTTTAGGCGGAATTGTAGAAAATTATAATTCCAACTTAATTGGAAATGGAAAAACAGTAACTGTGGTGGAAGCCGATGAATTTGATCGTTCTTTTCTTCACCTTCATCCAAACATGGCGTGCGTAACCTCAATGGATGCCGATCATTTGGACATTTATGGAAATTCTGATGAAATTGAAGCAACTTTTGTAGAATTTGCAGACAAAGTGGAAGATAAAAAATTGCTTTTCACTCCAAAAAGTTTACCACTCAAAGGAATGAAAATTGCCATCGATGAGGAAGCCGATTTTACTGCTTTCAACATCAGAATAGAAAATAGTGCTTATGTTTTTGATGTAAAAACACCATCGGAAACAATTAAAAATATACATTTCAATTTGCCGGGAAGACACAATTTAATGAATGCTCTCATGGCTTTGGCAATGGCAAAAACATATGGATCCCCAACCGAAGGTATTGCCAGAGCTTTGAGTACATTCAACGGAATTAAACGTAGGTTTTCCTATCAAATTAAAACAGAAAAATTGGTTTTTATTGATGATTATGCTCATCATCCTACTGAGATAAATGCGGTTCACCAAGCCGTTAGTGAATTGTATCCCCAACAAAAAGTGTTGGCTGTTTTTCAACCGCATTTGTTCAGTAGAACGAAAGATTTTGCAGATGATTTCGCTAAAAGTCTTTCTCAATTTGATGAAATTATTTTATTAGATATTTATCCTGCCAGAGAACTTCCTATGGAAGGAATTACCTCACAATGGCTATTGTCTAAAATCGATAATCCAACGAAAAAATTAGTACCAAAAAATAATTTAATAGAAACAGTTTTAGCCTCAGATGCAACCGTAATTGTAACCATCGGAGCAGGTGATATTGGCGAATTAGTTAAACCGATAAAAGAGCGATTAAATGAAAAAGTATTTTAACTGGACAAATTTGCGTTTAGTGCTGATGGTCATGCTTTTGGCTTTTTTATATTCATTTACATCCAAAAGAAATGACAACAGAAAATTACAAAATGCAACTGTTGAATTTCAAGATGGCGAGCAACTTTTTGTAACACATGAAACGGTTAATAAATTGTTAATAGAAAATAAAAAAGATGCTTCCAGTATACGGAAAGTTACGTTAGATTTGAATGATTTGGAAAATACCATCAATCAACACGACATGGTTGAAAAAGCCGAAGTTTTTGTGAGTGTAGATGGTCATTTAAAAGCAGTTGTCAAGCAGAAGACACCAGTTGCTAGAATATTTGAAGGTAATGGTTCGTATTATATTGATTATAAAGGAACTAAAATGCCGTTGTCAGCTATTCACACTGCTCGTGTTCCGCTTGTTTCGGGGGGGATAAACGACAAAAACAGAGAAGATTTAAACGAATTATTTCGAATGATTCATGACGATGAGTTTTTGAAAAAAAATATCATTGGTATTCAAGTTTTGCCCTCGGGTAGCTTGAAAATGAAGAACAGAAATTTTGATTATGATATTGATTTTGGAAAAACCATCAACATGGAAAAGAAATTTAGGAATTATAAAGCCTTTTTTCAAAAAGCAGTTCAAGATAGTTCCATACATGGTTACCAACTAATTAATCTGAAGTTCACGCAACAGGTAGTTTGCACAAAATAGAAGCACATGAAAAATGAAAACATCGCAGTAGGTTTAGACATTGGTACCACAAAAATTGTGGCCATGATTGGTCGTAAAAACGAGTATGGCAAACTCGAAATCTTAGGTGTGGGAAAATCCAAAAGTTTGGGTGTTCACAGAGGAGTGGTTAACAATATTACGCAAACTATTCAGTCCATCCAAACGGCTATTGCAGAAGCAGAAGAAAATTCGGGCTACATGATCAAAGACGTTGTGGTGGGTATTGCGGGTCAACATATCCGTAGCATTCAACACAGCGACTACATCAGCCGTAGCAATCCGGAAGAAGTAATTTGCGACAAAGACATTGAGCAATTGATTAATCAAGTTCACAAATTGGCTATGTTGCCTGGTGAAGAAATTATTCATGTGTTGCCACAAGAATTCAAAATCGACGGTCAAGCAGAAATCAAAGAACCTATCGGAATGTATGGCGGAAGATTAGAAAGCAGTTTTCATGTAGTAGTTGGTCATGCCGCTTCCATCAGAAACGTGGGCCGATGCATTCAAAGTGCCGGAATTGAATTGTCTGGCTTAACCTTAGAACCACTTGCTTCGTCTGATGCAGTTTTAAGTCAAGAAGAAAAAGAAGCCGGAGTAGCCTTGATTGATATTGGTGGTGGAACAACCGATTTGGCGATTTTTAAAGATGGAATAATCCGTCACACAGCTGTAATTCCTTTCGGTGGAAATGTGATTACCGATGATATCAAAGAAGGATGTTCAATCATCGAAAAGCAAGCCGAATTACTAAAAGTAAAATTCGGATCAGCTTGGCCTGGAGAAAATAAAGACAATGAAATTGTTTCTATTCCGGGATTAAGAGGTCGTGAACCAAAAGAAATTTCACTTAAAAATCTTTCAAAAATAATTAACGCTCGTGTGGTCGAAATTATTGAGCAAGTTTTTGATGAAATTAAATCGTATGGGTGTGATGATCCAAAAAAGAAACTAATTGCCGGAATTGTTTTAACCGGAGGAGGTTCGCAATTAAAACACATCAAACAATTGGTAGAATATATCACAGGAATGGACACCAGAATTGGCTATCCAAACGAACATTTAGCCGGAAATTCCGACGAAGAAATGTCAAGTCCGTTATATGCTACCGCAGTGGGATTAATGATGAATAGCATCAACAACAACACCAAGAGTGCCATTTTGATGTCAGAAATGGAACAATCAATTCCAAAAGGAGTAACCGTTGAAGAACCAAGAATTGAGTCTGTTGCCGAAACCCCAAAAGCAGCAGAACCAAAAACTGAAAGTACAGAGAGTAAAATCAAACGTTCTTTCTTTGATAAATATGTAGAAAAGATAAAAGAATTTTTAGATAATGCAGAATAGAACCTAGTTCTGCACGATTAAGAAATTTAGAATGAATTAGAAAAACCAAGTAGTATGACAAGCAACTCAGATTTTGGAAACATCTCATTTGATTTACCAAAAAATCAATCAAATGTAATTAAAGTAATTGGTGTTGGCGGAGGCGGAAGCAACGCCATCAACCACATGTTCAAGCAAGGGATTAAAGGAGTAGATTTTGTGGTTTGTAACACCGACTCACAAGCACTCCAAAACAGCCCTGTACCTAATAAAATTCAGTTGGGTGTAAACCTTACCGAAGGTTTGGGTGCCGGAGCAAACCCGGAAGTAGGTCAACAGTCTGCCATAGAAAGTATGGAAGACATTGATAAATTATTGGATAGCAACACCAAAATGATTTTCATTACCGCAGGAATGGGTGGTGGAACCGGAACAGGTGCAGCTCCTGTAATTGCTCAAATGGCCAAAGATAAAGATATTTTAACGGTGGGAATTGTTACGATTCCGTTTCAGTTTGAAGGTAAAGTTCGTTCCGAACAAGCAATGTCCGGTGTAGAACGTTTGCGTAAACAAGTTGATTCTCTTATCGTTATCAACAATAATAAATTAAGAGAAGTATATGGAAATCTTGGTTTTAAAGCCGGATTTTCTAAAGCAGACGAAGTGTTAGCTACAGCTTCTCGCGGAATTGCAGAAGTTATTACGCACCACTACACGCAAAACATCGATTTAAAAGATGCAAAAACTGTGTTGTCAAACAGTGGAACGGCTATCATGGGTTCTGCCGTTGCCGAAGGTGAAAACAGAGCCAAAGAAGCTATCGTTTCTGCGTTGGATTCACCGTTATTAAATGACAATAAAATTACAGGAGCCAAAAACGTATTGTTGCTTATCGTTTCTGGTTCAACCGAAATTACGATTGACGAAATTGGTGAAATTAACGACCACATTCAAAACGAAGCAGGTCATAATGCCAATATCATCATGGGGGTTGGTGAAGATGATTCATTAGGAGATTCTATCGCCGTGACAATCATTGCTACGGGTTTTAATGTGGAACAGCAAAAAGAGATTGTGAATGCTGAGCCTAAAAAAATAATTCATTCGTTAGAAGAGAATCAAACCAATACGATCGACTTGAGTCAAAAAATTGTGGCTCCGATTTTAGATGTTGCCATTGAAAAAGAGACACCAAAAGCTACTACAGAAGACAAAATTGTTTTTGAATTAATTGAAGAATTAGAAGTTGTTGAACCTAAAATGGTTTCCGAATTAATTCCAACAACCGATTTAATCAAAAATATCGATGTTGCGTATGAAATCGTTTCACCTTTTTCAGAAAACCATTTGTTTGCTACAACACCGGAAGTTCGAGAAATTATCGTAAAAGAGCCTGAATTTGTGATTGTTGAAAAAGAACAAGTAACCTTATCTTTTGACTTGTCAATTGAAAAAAAGGTTGAAGCAGAAGTAGAAAAAACAGTTCTATTTGAATTGGATCCGATTGCTACCAACGAAATTATTGTGAATGAACCAAAACAGGTAATTCCAATGACAGAAGTGAATGAAACCGGCGTGGTACGTTATTCCTTAGAAGAATATATGGAAGTTGAATCGGAATTGCTGAATTCTAAACCAATCGTAAATGTGGTAGAAGAACCGGTTAATGAAGAAATGAATATTACTATGAAAAAAGTGGAAACACCTTCAGCATTCACACCTTCATTTGATGAAATCAATCCAACAGCAGAATTAACCATCGAAGAAACGTTGAAAATGCGTGCCGATGAACGTAGAAAAAAATTAAAAGAATTCAATTATAAGTTTCATAACAATTCTTCTCGTTTAGATGAGATGGAAAAAGTGCCGGCTTACAAAAGAATGGGAGTGGATTTACCAACAAATTCACCTTTAAATAATCAATCCAGAACATCGTTGGGAACAGATAGTAATAACGATACTCAATTGAGATCAAATAATTCTTTTCTGCACGATAATGTGGATTAACTAACTCAAACAAATCCTTTTTAGCCCGAAAATCAGAACATGGTTTTCGGGTTATTTTTTTTATCTTTGCAGGCCGTTAAGAATTAATTTTAAAGGATAATTTAAAAATAGATAGATATGAGTTTGCAAAGCCAAATCAATGACGAAATTAAAAACGCTATGCGTGCCAAAGATACAATCGCTTTAGAATCATTACGTGCCGTAAAATCAGCTATTTTGTTAGCATTAACAGAAGGTGGTGCAAAAGATGAATTGTCTCAAGATGATGAAATTAAATTATTACAGCGATTGGTTAAACAACGCAAAGACAGTGCAGCAATTTATGTAGAACAAGGACGACCGGATTTGGCGGACCCAGAAGTTCAACAAGCAGTTATTATCGAAAAGTTTTTGCCAAAACAATTATCTGAAGCAGAAGTGGAAGCTGTTGTGTCTCAAATCATTGCAGACAACGGATTTTCAGGAATGGCTTCTATGGGTCAGTTAATGGGAATCGCATCCAAACAATTGGCAGGAAGTGCAGACGGAAAAACAATTTCAACAATTGTAAAAAAGCTTTTAGCATAACATAATTTATTGTAGATTCGCACTCTCAAAATAAAACGGCCTCGTAGTTCAACTGAATAGAATATCAGATTTCGGCTCTGAGGGTTACAGGTTTGAATCCTGTCGAGGTCACGAATGAATACAACCAATAAAAAAATACGCCAAGTTTACTTGAGCGTATTTTTTTATTGGTTGTATTCTCAAAGCGGAGCTTTGTCAGGATGGACGTAGTCAATCCTGATTCGTGCGTTCCTTGAGCGTATTTTTTTATTGGTTGTATTCTCAAAGCGGAGCTTTGCAAGGATGGACGTAGTCAATCCTGAATCGTGCGTTCACTTGAGCGTATTTTTTTTAGTCGGTATTTTCAAAGTGGAACTTCGTCATGAAAGTCGAAATAAATCCTATCTAAGGAAATTACAATAAACATAAAATTTAATCCAATCAAACTTTGATTATCTCTTTTTTTATAAATTTTTTTAAGATAATTATTTCTGAATCATTTAAATGTATATTTTTACTACACTAATCATAAATAAAACAATAAACAAAATGAAAAAAGTTATTATCGTAGCCGCAATCTTTGTTTCTACTATGCTCAATGCACAGGACATGAAAGTTATCAAAGGAGATTTCGGAGTTTTGAAAGGACAAAAAGAAGTAAATGTTGAATTCGACTTTTCTAAGTTAACCTTAATGAAAGAAGAGATGTCAGAGGCACAATATGTTGAAGAACGTGCTAAGGATTTGAATGAAAAAAACAAAGGAGTTGGTGATATTTGGAAAAAGAAATGGGAATCAAGTAAAGAATTGATTTGGAAACCAAAATTTTTAGAATTAATAAATGTTGTACTTTCTAAAGACAAAAAAGATTTAACTTTTCAAGAAGGATTAACTTCTACAAAATATACATTAATTGTAGAAGCGGTATGGATTTACCCAGGATGGGATGTAGCGATGATGAAAAAACCTGCAAAAGTAACTACCTTGATAAAGTTAGTTGAAACAGATAATAAATCAAATGTTTTACTTGAATTATCAAGCAAGGAAGCTCCTGGAGATCAATGGGGAAGCAATTTTAGTAACGAAAGTAGAATTGGAGAAGGTTTTGCTAAAACAGGAAAATCTGTAGCAAAAATGATTCTTAAAAAAATATAAGTAAAAAAAGTTGAAATTAAAAAGCCGTTGAAATTTTTGTTTCAACGGCTTTTTTCGTTTTATAAATTTCTTCTTAAGCTTCCCTCTCCATATTAATCATGTGAGCCATATTCTTAATCACATTATCATGTTTTTTAACAAACGGGTTGGTTTCATCCCAAACATATCCCGCCAAAACAGCACATATTTTTCTTTTCACATCCGGGTTTTCCGGTTGATGGAAGAATAAAGTTTGCAAATTACCAGTGTACCATTCTTTCACATAAGTAGTAAATACTCCGATACCTTTTTTCATATATCCTGTGAATTCAGTTTCCCAATCAACGGTTTCACCTTTAAATTCTTTGTGAATTAATTTTGCAGCCAAAATACCGGATTCTGTAGCAAAAGCAACTCCCGAAGAAAAAACAGGATCTAAAAATTCAGAACTATTGCCGGTTAATGCAAAACCATCACCGTACATTTTTTTTACTGAACGTGAATAGTTTTCCAATTTTACTGGTTCAAACAAGAAATCTACATTTCCAAAACGTTTGATGTAATAGTCAGATAATTGAATGGCATTTCGCAAAGCTTCAGCATTACTTTTATCGGATAAAGAGTTAACGAATGAAGTTGGACCAACTACACCAAGACTCGTATTTCCATTCGAAAACGGAATTACCCACAACCAAACTTCCGTTTCTAAAATATCAAAAGAAATCAATGTTCCTTCTTCGCCTTCCGGACGATTCACATCTTTCACATGTGTAAAAATAGAAGAATGAGGGTCTAATTTCGACGGAGTATCCAAGTCTAATAATCTTGGTAAAACTCTTCCGTAACCACTAGAATCAATAATGAATTTTGCTTTTATTTCTTTTAAATTTCCATCTTTATCTTTGATAACTGTTGTTGAATTTTTTCCTTCAAATGAAACAGAAATCACTTCACTTTCAAATTCTAAATCAATCCCTTTTTTAAGGACTTCTTGTGCCAAAGTATTGTCAAAATCTGCTCTAGGTACTTGCCAAGTCCAATCCCAACCTTCAGAATACTTTTCACTAAAATCAAATACACAAATTTCTTCACCACGAATAAAACGAGCTCCTAATTTTTTTTCAAAATTCATGGCGTCTAAAGCAGGAAATAATCCAACTTCATCAAAATGGTCCATCACTCTGGGAATCAAACTTTCACCAACAACTAATCGGGGAAATTTTGTTTTTTCAACAACTTTCACCGAAACACCATTATTATATAGATAGGAGGCCGAAACACACCCCGACGGTCCAGCTCCAATTACCAAAACATCTACTGATTCTGTTGTCATTATTTCTTTTTTTTGTATTTTAGAATATAGTATCTTTGTCGTTCAAATGTAATTACATTCCCATTAAATTAAAAATAAATTCATAAAAAAATTAGTAAATTAAAATAACTATAATGAGTGTCATTGGAGAGTATTTAGACTTGGAACAATTTGTGTCCATCGTTTTTAAAAATGATAAAGCTGAAATAAGTGAAAAAGTTTTAGAAAGAGTAAAAGAAAGTTATAGTTTTTTAAAAGAGTTTGCTCAAAATAAAGTGATTTATGGCGTAAATACAGGTTTTGGACCAATGGCTCAATACCGTATTAAAAAAGAAGATCAAATTCAGTTGCAATATAATTTGATTAGAAGTCACTCTTCCGGTATTGGAAAACCCTTAAATCCATTTTTTGTAAAATCAGCTATTTTAGCCAGGCTAAATACACTTTCATTAGGAAATTCAGGTGTTCATCCTTCTGTAATTCATTTGATGAAAGAATTTATCAACCGCGATATAACACCCTTGATTTTTGAACATGGTGGCGTTGGAGCAAGTGGCGATTTAGTCCAATTAGCACATTTGGCGTTGGTTTTAATTGGTGAAGGCGAAGTGTTTTACAAAGGCGAAAGAATGGCAACGCAAGAGGTTTTTAAAATTGAAAATCTTCAACCCATTCAAGTTGAAATTCGCGAGGGATTAGCGTTAATGAACGGAACTTCGGTGATGACAGGAATTGGCGTTGTGAATGTTTTTCACGCTCAAAAATTAATCGATTGGGCTGTAAAATGTTCATGTGCAATTAATGAAATTGTTTCTGCGTATGATGATCATTTGTCTGCCGAATTAAATGAAACTAAACTTCATTTTGGTCAACAGGAAATTGCCAAAATAATGCGAAATAACCTAAAAGATAGTCAACTCATCCGAAAAAGAGAAGATCATTTGTATTCGGGTGAAAATAATGAAGATGTTTTTAAAGAAAAAGTACAAGAATATTATTCATTACGTTGTGTGCCGCAAATTTTAGGTCCGGTTTTAGATACCGTAAAATCTGTTGCTTCTGTCTTAGAAAAAGAAATAAATTCTGCCAATGATAACCCGATTGTTGATGTAAAAAACAAGCATGTTTATCATGGTGGTAATTTTCATGGCGATTATATTTCCCTTGAAATGGATAAGTTAAAACTTGTAATTACGAAATTAACAATGCTGTCTGAAAGACAATTAAATTATCTTTTGAATTCAAAATTAAACGAAATTTTGCCTCCTTTCGTAAATTTAGGTACCTTAGGCTTCAATTTCGGAATGCAGGGAGTTCAATTTACAGCCACATCAACAACAGCAGAAAACCAAATGTTGTCTAATCCAATGTATGTGCACAGTATTCCTAATAATAATGATAATCAGGATATTGTTAGTATGGGAACCAATGCAGCGGTGATTACTGGCAAAGTAATTGAAAATGCATTTGAAGTGTTAGCCATCGAAATCATAACGATTGTTCAGGCAATTGATGCGTTGGGATATGATGATAAAGTTTCTTCGATTACAAAGAAATTATATGATGATGTGCGTGAAATTATACCGGAATTCAAGGAAGATCAAGTGATGTATCCGTACATTCAAAAAGTGAAAGAATATTTAATGTCAATATAAGTTAGTACTAACCAAAACATTTATAAACATGAAAAAGCTTACTCTTTTAGTAGTGTTGTTTGTTCAGTTCGTAACAGCACAAGAATTTGCCTTAGTAAAACAAGGTGACAAATTCGGTTATATTTCCAAAACCGGAGAATATGCTATATTACCAAAATTTAAAGACGCCAAAAATTTTTCAGATGGATTGGCTGCCGCTTTAGACAACGGGAATTGGGGTTTTATCAATTCAAAAGGAGATTGGGTAATTCCGGCTACTTTCACAAAAGTAAAGTATTTTAACAGTGGTTTGTGTTTGGTTGAAAAGGAAAAAAGATGGTTCTATATCGATAAAACCGGTAAAGAAGTACAAATGCCTGCTTCAGAAAAATTATATGATTTTGAAGACGGTGTAGCATTCATCCGTCAAGGTGAAAATGTAGGTTTGATTAATCCAAAAGGTGAAGTGATTTTACAACCAAAATACCAAGTGATTAAATCTTTCGAAGGAAACTACGCCCGAGTGAAGAACAACGAAAAATGGGGAATTATTGATAAATCCGGCAAAGAAGTTGTAAATGCAGAATATGACGAAATTGGAAATTATCACAAAAACACAACTTGGGCCAGAAAAGGCGAAGCGTTTGGATTAGTGAAAGTAAATACATTCAAACAAGTGGAAGGAGCCGATAAAATTTGGGATTTCCATTCTGATGATTTAACCTACGCCAGAAAAAATAAAAAAATGGGTTTTATTAATTTGGATGGTAATTGGGTTATCGAACCAAAATTTGAGAAAGTTAGAGCTTTTTCAAAATCATTAGCTCCTGTTTTTGACGGAAAAAAATGGGGATTTATCAATGCAAAAGGCGATTATATTGTTCAACCAATTTATGATGATGCCGAAGTTTTTTCCGCCGATGGTTTAGCTGCTGTAAAATCAAAAGATTGGGGTTTCATTGATACAACCGGAAAATTAGTAATTCCAACAAATTATCAAATAACCGCTGTTGGTTTTAGTATGTTTAATAGTGATGACAAGGGATTCGTAAACGGATTGGCAAGAGTAAAAGCAAACAAAAAATGGTGTTTTCTAAAATCGGATGGTTCAATTTTAGGAAATCAATATTTTGATAACGCCGAACTTTTTCAAAAATAAAATAGAATAAACAATTACAATTATAATATGAAGTGTGCATTAGTAACCGGTGGTTCAAGAGGAATTGGAAGTGCTATTTGTCAAAAATTAGCAGAAGAAAGTAATTACCACATTCTCATCAATTACCAAAGTAATAAAGAAGCTGCCGAAAAAACGCTTCAGGAAGTAATCAACAAAGGAGCAACCGGAGAAATTATTCAATTTAATGTTTCCGATGCTCAAGCAGTTACCGCTGCTTTATCAGATTGGCAGGAAAAAAATTCGGAAGCCATCGTAGAAGTTATCGTAAACAATGCCGGAATCACAAAAGATGGTCTTTTTATGTGGATGACACACGACGATTGGAGCAATGTGGTAAACACTAGTTTAAACGGGTTTTTCAATGTTACGAACTTCTTTATCCAAAAAATGCTTCGCAATAAATATGGTCGAATTGTAAATATGGCATCAGTTTCCGGTGTAAAAGGAACTGCCGGACAAACCAATTATTCTGCCGCAAAAGGAGCAATCGTTGCCGCTACAAAAGCATTAGCTCAGGAAGTTGCTAAACGAAATATCACCGTAAATGCAGTAGCTCCTGGATTCATTCGAACTGATATGACAAGTTCGCTTGACGAAAGTGAATTAATAAAATTAGTTCCAGCCAATCGTTTTGGTGAAGCAGAAGAAGTGGCCGATTTAGTGAGTTTTTTAGTTTCTAAAAAAGCAGGATACATTACAGGTGAAGTAATTAATATTAATGGTGGGATATATTCTTAACTAAAATAAGAATGGATAGAAGAGTAGTTATTACCGGAATGGGAATTTATTCCTGCATTGGAACTTCGTTAGACGAAGTGAAACAATCACTCTATGAAGGCAAATCAGGAATTGTTTTTGATCAAGAAAGAAAAGATTTTGGATTTCGTTCAGCCTTAACCGGAAAAGTGCCAAGACCAGACTTGAAAGCTTTGCTCACGCGAAGACAGCGAATCAGCATAGGTGAAGAAACCGAATATGCCTACATGGCAACCATCGAAGCCTTGCGAAATGCAAATATTGATGATAGCTTTTTTGATACAAACGAAGTAGGAATTCTCTACGGAAACGATAGTGTTTCAATGGCAATTATTGAAGCAACCGATATTATTCGAGAAAAAAAAGACACTACTTTAATTGGTTCAGGTGCAATTTTTAAATCGATGAATTCTACAGTAACGATGAATTTATCAACGATTTTTAGATTGCGTGGAATCAATTTAACCGTAAGTGCAGCTTGTGCAAGCGGTTCGCATTCAATTGGATTAGGTTATCACTTAATAAAAAGTGGTTTACAAGACACAATTATTTGCGGTGGAGCTCAAGAAATAAATAAATATGCTATGTCGAGTTTTGATGGATTAGGTGTTTTTTCTCTTGACGAAGCAAATCCAACCAAAGCATCCAGACCATTTGATGCTTCTCGCGATGGTTTAGTGCCAAGTGGTGGAGGTGCAACTTTAATATTAGAAAGTTATGAGTCTGCCGTAAAACGTGGTGCTCCAATCATTGCCGAAGTAATTGGTTACGGATTTTCATCCAATGGAGGTCATATTTCAACTCCTAATGTTGAAGGACCTTCCACAGCAATGAAACGTGCGATGGAACAAGCAAACGTTACACCGGATCAAATTGATTACATCAATGCTCACGCTACTTCTACACCCGTTGGTGATGGAAATGAAGCCAAAGCAATTTTTGAAATTTTTGGAGAAAATAACACCCCGGTTAGTTCTACAAAATCAATGACAGGCCACGAATGTTGGATGGCTGGAGCTAGTGAAGTAATCTATTCTATCCTCATGATGCAACATTCTTTTATTGCCCCAAATATCAATTTTGAAAATCCTGATGAAGATTCTGCAAAATTAAATATTGTGAAAAGTACAATAAATTCAAAAATTAATATATTTTTGTCGAATTCCTTCGGATTCGGGGGAACAAATTCAGCACTTGTAGTAAAAAAAGTATAATTTTAAAAAATGAATAAAGCAGATATTATTGAAACTATCAATGGTTTCTTAGTAGAGGAGTTTGAGGTAGATGGAGATACAATTTCTCCCGAAGCTAATTTAAAAGACACACTTGGATTAGATAGTTTGGATTATGTTGATTTAGTGGTTACTATCGAATCTAATTTTGGTGTAAAGCTAGGCGAAGCAGACTTTGTGGGAATTGCTACCTTTCAAAACTTTTATGATTTAATTGAAAATAAGATTAAAGTAAAAGAAAAAGTATAACCGTCATGAGCAAGTGGGACGGAAAATCGAGAGGAACACTACTGGGTTATAAAATTTTTGTTTTTTGTATAAAGAAGTTAGGAATTAAAGCATCTTATTTTGTGCTTTACTTCGTAGCTTCTTACTATTTTCTATTTCTAAAGAAAAGTAATCAAGCAATTGGTTATTATTTCAAAAACAGATTAGGTTATTCGAACTTTAAAACCAAAATCGCTGTTTTTAAAAGTTATTTCACTTTTGGTCAAACAATTATCGATAAGACAGCTATTTCAGTTGGACTTCGTAATCGATTTACCTATGAATTTGATGGAATTGATGTGCTTAAAAATCTATTAGCCCAAAAAAAAGGTGGAGTTCTCATTAGTGCTCACATTGGAAACTTTGAAATAGCAGAACATTTTTTTGCAGACATTGACTTAGATTGTCAAATAAATTTGGTTACCACCGACTTAGAGCATACAATCATCAAAGATTATTTGGAAAGTATTGCTCAAAAATCTTCTATAAAATTTATATTTGTCAAAGAGGATATGTCGCATATCTTTGATATAAATAATGCTTTGGCTAATAATGAGTTAATTTGTTTCACCGGCGATCGCTATTTTCAAGGAACAAAATGTTTAACAGAAGAGATTCTTGGCAAAGAAGCAAATTTTCCGGCAGGACCATTTTTAATCGCATCTAGATTGAAAGTTCCTGTAGTTTTTGTTTATGTAATGAAAGAAAATAACCTGCATTATCACCTTTATGCCAGAGAAGCACACACAAAATACCGAGACGAAAAAGGATTGCTCAAAACATACATTGAAAGCGTGGAATCTATGCTAAAAAAGTATCCGTTGCAATGGTTCAATTATTTTGATTTTTGGGATGATATAAAAACTAACTAATTAATGATAGCTAATCAAATTTTATTTAGCTAAATACCAACATAAAGTATGGAAGAATTTGATTCAATCATTATTGGTTCAGGAGCCGGCGGTTTAACAACTGCTCTTTGTTTAGCTCGTTCCGGACAAAAAGTTTTAGTGTTAGAACAACACGATGTTCCCGGCGGATGGTGCCATAGTTTTACCTTAAATGGTCAACGTTTTAGCCCAGGAGTTCATTACATCGGCTTGTTGGCAGAAGGACAATCTACCAACCAACTCTATAAAAGTTTAGGCATTGCCAATGACCTTATATTTTTTAGAATGAATAAAAACGGTTATGATCATTGCTACTTTGGTGATTATCAATTTGATTATCCTGCAGGTATCGAAAACCTAAAAAATAAACTCGCTACTGAATTTCCTCACGAAGCAAAAAATATCAAAGAATACCTTTCTTTAATTGAAAAAGTCAATTATGAGCTTCAGCTGATTCCAAAATTAAAAGGACTTTGGCAAAAAATAACTGTTCCTTTTCGTACGAAACATTTTGGAAAATTTGCTTTATTTTCATTAAAGCGAGTAATTGGTTGGCACATCAAAGATCCATTAGTTAAAGCAATTTTAAATGCTCAATGTGGCGATCACGGACTTCCACCCAATCGAGCAAGTTTTCCGGTTCATTGTTCCGTGATGAATCATTATTTTGAAGGTGGTTATTATCCAATGGGTGGCGGTGGCGGAATCGTAAAAGCCATGACAACCAAAATTAAAAGTTTAGGAGGAGTGGTTAAAACACAACAAAAAGTTAGTAAGATTCTACTTGAAAACAAAAAAGCTATTGGGGTTGAAATGCTTGACGGAAAACGTATTTATGCTAAAAACATTATTTCAAATGCAGATCCTTCTATTACTTTTTTAAAACTTATTGGAAAAGATAATTGCAGCAAAAAATTAGTTAAAAGGCTCGAAAAAACTAAATACTCGGTAACTTCTTTAATTTTATTTTTAACATTAGATATTGATGTAACATTGTTTGGCATTGATTCCGGAAATATATGGAAATTTAAAAATGAAGATATTGATGGTCATTTTGATATTCTTACCAAAGGTAACATTACCGAAGGAGAAGAATTTCCTGCTTTGTTTATGAGTTGCACAACACTCAAAGATCCTGTTAGCTTTAACGGAAGATACCACAATTTTGAAATCGTTTCCTATGTTGATTTTGATAGTTTTAAGCAGTTTAACCAAGTTGATTATCACACACAAGAATATGAAGTGTTTAAAAATAAAATAATTGAAAAATTTTTAAATACGGTCGAAAAATTAATTCCTCCTGTTCGTCAACATATCGTTCAAGCCGAATTAGGAACTCCTAAAACAAACCAATTTTACATCAATAGCACCAGAGGAAATGTTTATGGAACTGAGAAAACCTTACGACAAATCGGCCCATTTGCCTATAAAAATCAAACAGAATTTGAAAATCTCTATTTGTGCGGAGCTAGTACTTTATCACACGGTGTGACAGGAGCAAGTTATTCAGGTTTGGAAGCCGCGGCCAGAATATTAAATTGCAAATCAACGGATTTTCTCATAGAAGATGAATCGCAAAAAATAACCATTTTTGATGCCGAAGATTCCTCCACTTGGAGCAATTTTGTTTTAGCCAAACGAGAAGATAAAATCAGAACTTTTAAAGAAGTAAAAATTTAATTTATTTGATTTAATTTTTTTAATATCTTTAAAAACCAACGAAAGGAACAATGAAGTAATGAAAAACGTTATTGTAATCTATTACACTCAATCCGGTCAATTAGAAAAAATTGCCCAAAATATAGCCAAACCACTCTTGAATGACGAAGAGATTTCGGTTACTTTTTATAACATTGAAATGGAAAAACCGTTTCCTTTTCCGTGGCAAAAAGCCGATTTTTTTGATGCTTTTCCTGAATCATTTTTGCAAATTCCGGCACCAATTCATCAACCTTCTCAGGAAATTTTAGGTAAAAAATATGATTTGGTTATTCTAGCGTATCAAGTTTGGTATTTAACACCTTCTATTCCAATTAATTCATTTTTAAAAAGTGATTTTGGTCAGCAAATTATCAAAAACACGCCTGTTGTTACAGTTATTGGAGCCCGAAATATGTGGATAATGGCTCAGGAAAAAATGAAAAATGTCCTCAAAAATGCTAATGCCAAATTAGTTGGTAATATTGCTTTAGTAGACAGACATATCAACCATATAAGTGTTATCACAATTGTACATTGGATGTTTACCGGCAAACAAACAAAATATTTAGGTTTTTTTCCAAAGCCTGGAGTGGCTGCAGATGAAATTTCTAATTCTTCAAAATTTGGCGAAATTATTTTAAAGCATTTAAAAACAAATCAGTTTGATACTTTACAAAATGAATTAGTTGCCAAAAATGCCGTAGAAATAAGACCTTTTTTGATTGAAATGGATAAAAAAGCCAACAAAATGTTCACTAAGTGGGCCAATTTTATCATAAAAAAAAGGAATTCAAGACCAACATGGTTAAAATTCTTTAACTTATATTTGTTTGTAGCAATATGGATAATTTCACCAATTGTATATATATTGCACCTTTTTTCAATTCCTTTTAAAACTAACCAAATAAAGAAAGAAAAAACTTACTACAAAGGAGTTTGATCTGACAACTGAATATATGTTTGAAGTTTACATAACAAAATCAGGGAAATTTTTGCCAAACAAAGCTGTTTCTAATGACGAAATGGAATCTTTTTTGGGTTTAATTAATAATTCCGCTTCAAAAGCAAGAAAAATAATTCTTCGTAAAAACGGAATTGTTTCAAGATATTATGCTTTAGATGAAAATAGTATTCCAACGCACACAAACGCAGAATTAACTAATTTAGCAATAGAAACACTGTATGATAATTCGTTTAAATCAACAGATGTAGAAGTGCTTTCTTGCGGAACATCTACTCCGGATAACTTATTGCCATCTCATGCGGCTATGGTTCACGGTTTAATGAAAAATAAATCTGTAGAATTAAATTCATCTTCAGGCGTATGTAATGCCGGTATGAATTCATTAAAGTTTGGTTTCCTTTCAGTTAAATCCGGAAATTCAAAAAATGCGGTTTGCACAGGTTCAGAAAGAGTTTCAACATGGTTACTTGCCGATAAATATGAAGCAGAAATTGTTCATGAACAAAGTATCGAAGAACATCCAATTTTAGCATTCAAAAAAGATTTTCTTCGTTGGATGTTATCCGATGGAGCTGCGGCATTCTTATTGGAAAATGAACCAAAAGGCGAAAATCCATTAAAAATTGAATGGATGGAAGCGTTTTCGTATGCTCATGAATTGGAAGCATGTATGTATGCTGGTGGCGATAAATTAGAAAATGGCGAAATCAAACCGTGGAGTGATTTTCATTCAAATGAATGGTTAGAACAATCGATTTTTGCCATCAAACAAGATGTAAAATTATTAGACAAATATATTTTGGAAAAAGGAGCAGAAAGTATGAAAGCTGCTTTAGACAAAAACAATATCAATCCGGATGAAATAACCTATTTTCTTCCACACGTTTCTTCGCATTATTTTGTAGATAAACTTGCAAAATCGTTAGCTGAAAGAGGAGTTGAAATTCCGATGGAAAAATGGTTTATGAATTTGAAAGATGTAGGAAATGTCGGCTCGGCTTCCATTTATTTGATGGTGGAAGAAATCATGAATTCCGGAAAATTGAAAAAAGGAGATAAATTATTGCTTTCAGTACCAGAAAGTGGTCGTTTTTCGTATGCTTATGCCTATTTAACTGTTTGCTAAATGAAAAATGCGGTTTTACCTATTTTAGATAAAAACTTTGTGGAAAATTTAATTCCACAAAAATTTCCATTTGTCATGGTGGATAAGCTAATTGATTTTAAGGAAAATGAAATTGTGGTGGGTTTGACAGTTCCTGAAAACAACATTTTTGTAAAAGATGCTGTTTTTCAAGAATCAGGTTTAATTGAACACATGGCTCAGTCAGTGGCATTATACACAGGATATCAGTTTTATTTGAAACAACAACCTGCTCCGGTGGGTTATATTGGTTCAATAAAAAGTATCGAAATCAATCAATTACCAAAATTAAATGAAGAAATCGAAACAATCGTAACGGTTCTACATGAATTTATGGGTGTCACTTTGGTAGATATTTCATCTAAATTAAACGGAGTTGAAATTGCCAAAGGTCAAATGAAAACTGTTTTAGCAAATTAAAGTATGCAGCCTCTGGAAAATTTAATCGAAATACAAAATTATCTTCCACATCGTGCTCCGATGTTAATGGTTGATTATATTGTTGAGTTTAATGAAGATGAGGTAATTACAGTTTTTGAAATTAAAAATGATAATCTTTTTGTGGAAAATTTATTTTTTTCAGAAATAGGATTAATTGAAAATGCGGCTCAAACCTGTTCATCAATAGTAGCAAAATCCTATTTTATTGATGATAATCACAATGAAAAAGAAGATGTTAGTGTAGTAGGTTTTATCAGCGGAATTAAAAAATTGCAAGTTTATTCTCTACCACAGGTTGGGAACACAATTCAGACCAAAGCTGCTTTAATTTCACGATTTGATGCCGACGAATACAAAATATGTAGTATGAAATGTACCACTTATTTTGAAGCCGAATTACTTTTTGAAGCCGAATTAAACCTCTTTATCCAGAAAACGAATTAATGAAAAAGGAAGAAGTACCTCAGGATAAGGGCAATTTGTCCAAAAATAACATCAAAGAATTGTGTTATGCAACCGATGAAAACGGCAATTATACCACTGCGTTAAGTACTGGTTGGGAGCCCAAAACCATCGCTTTGCAAAATTCGCTTCAAGATATAAACGAACGAATTGAAACGGCAAAACAAGATGTAAAAAATGGCATTTCGAGTCCAATTGTGTACTTCATGGAAGTGCATAAAATGGATTGGGTTGTTTTATCTTCTTATGTGGGAATGTGGATTTGGAGAATAAAAAGACACAGAAAACCATCCGTTTTTAAACGATTAAGTAATAAAGTCTTATCAAAATATGCCGAAGCTTTTGAGATTTCTGTCGAAGAGCTAAAAAACTTTAAAGGAGAATAATGGAAACAAATTTTATTCATCATCAATCCGCTCACTGCGAAAATGGTGTTGCTTCCAATCTCTTGAAGCATCAGGGAATTAATATTAGCGAACCAATGGTTTTTGGAATTGGTTCCGGAATCTTGTTTTTCTATCTTCCAATTTTAAAAGTCAATCATGCTCCGGCAATTAGTTATAGACCAATGCCCGGTTTTATTTTTAACAGAGCTGCAAAAAGACTCGGAATTAAAGTAAAACGCATTAAGTTTTCAAATGAAAAAAGTGCTCAAAATGCATTAGAAGAAAATTTAAAAAATAATATTCCTACCGGACTTCAAGTTGGGGTTTATAACTTAACTTATTTTCCTGACGAATATCGTTTTCATTTCAATGCTCATAATTTAGTGGTTTATGGCAAAAAGGACAATCACTTTTTAATTAGTGATCCTGTAATGGAAACGGTAACCACATTAACAGAAGCTGAACTGGAAAAAGTTCGTTTTGCCAAAGGTGCGTTAGCTCCAAAAGGACAAATGTATTATCCCATTCATATTCCGAAAGAAATTGATTGGGAGGGAGCAATTAAAAAAGGAATCAAAAATACGTGCCGTGAAATGTTGGCACCAATTCCAATTGTGGGTGTAAAAGGAATCCGAATGGTCGCCAGAAGTATACCGAAATGGGCCGATAAAAAAGGAAATAAAATAGCCAACCATTACCTTGCTCAAATGGTTCGCATGCAAGAAGAAATTGGCACAGGAGGTGGAGGCTTCCGATTTATTTATGCTGCATTTTTACAAGAAGCTGCCCCAATTCTAAAAAATGAAAAACTATATGAACTTTCCAAAGAAATGACCAGAATTGGGGATTTGTGGAGAGATTTTGCGGTGAACGCTTCCCGAGTTTATAAAAACAGAAGTAGTCAAACCGATGTTTACAACAGTCTTTCAAAAGAACTTTTGCACATTGCCGATTTAGAAGAGAATTTCTTTAAAACGCTCAAAAAAGCAATTTAGGCTTTCATGAAACAACCCATAATTCATATCGAACAACTTTTTAAAAAGTATAAAGATGCCGATGATTTTTCTATAAATAATCTAAATTTAGCTATTGAAGAAAAGGAGATCTTTGGATTATTGGGGCCAAATGGTGCAGGAAAAACAACGTTACTTTCTATTCTTTGCGGATTAATCAAACCTACTTCAGGGAAATTTTCCATCAACGAATTAACCTATCAAAAAAATGCAACAGAAATTAAAAAATTAATGGGCGTTGTTCCACAAGAATATGCCTTATATCCAACACTAACAGCAAGAGAAAATTTGTTATATTTTGGAAGTATGTATGGTTTGAAAGGAAAAGAATTAAAGTCAAAAGTGGAGCAATCGTTAGACCATTTAGGCTTATTGAAATTTGCCGATAAAAAAGTTGAAACGTTCTCCGGAGGGATGAAAAGACGAGTAAACCTAATTGCCGGAATTTTGCACAATCCGTTAATTTTATTTTTAGATGAACCAACCGTTGGAGTAGATGTTCAATCGAAAAATGTAATTATTGATTATTTGAAAGAACTCAATTCCAAAGGAACAACCATCATTTATACTTCTCATCATTTAGTGGAAGCTCAAGATTTCTGTACGCAAATTGCCATAATCGACCGAGGTAAAATTTTTGCTCAAGGAACACCAAAGCAATTGATTGCCGAAACAGAAAATGCTTCTAATTTAGAAGATGTTTTTATATCATTAACCGGAAAAGAACTTCGCGATGTTATATAAGTTTTTCATGTCGGTTTACAAAGAAATGCTTCTGCTCAAAAGAGATTTTGGTGGTTTGGTAATACTTTTTGTAATGCCACTAATTCTTATTATAACAATCACACTCATTCAAGATGGTACTTATAAATCGATGTCGGATGTAAAAATTCCTATTTTGTTGGTGGATAATGATAATGATACGATTTCAAAAACAGTTCGTCAAAACTTGAATGAAAGCGGTTCGTTTGAAGTGCTAACCCAATTAAACGGTAAAGATATTACGGAAGAAGTTGCTCAAGATGCTGTTTTTAAAGGGAAATATCAATTAGCAATTATAATTCCGGAAAAATTAAGTTCCGATTTGCAACTAAAAGTAAATCAAAATGTGGATCGAATTGTAAGCTCGTTTGGGCTAACCGATTCCATTTCTTCCGAAGTTGAAAATCAGAAAATAGAACCTAAAGAAATAAAATTATATTTTGATCCGGCAACGCAATTGTCGTTTAAAAATGGAGTGAAAAACGCCATTGACAAAATGATTTCTCAAATTGAAACGAGTTCCATTTATACCACTTTTCAAGAACAATTGGGCGAAGGCGACGAACCCGTTTTTGAACAGGAAAGTTTTATTTCCTTCAAAGAAATTGTGCCAACTATCGATAACAAAGAAATTTTACCTAACTCAGTTCAGCACAATGTGCCGGCTTGGACGTTGTTTGCCATTTTTTTCATCGTAGTACCGCTTTCCATCAATATTGTTAAAGAAAAAAGCCAAGGAACTCTTGTTCGTTTAATCACAAATCCTGTTCCTTATGCTGTGGTTATTGCAGGAAAAACAGCAACCTATTTAGTGATTTGTATGATTCAATTCTATTTGATGGTTGCTGTTGGAATTTATCTTTTTCCGCACATCGGCTTACCTGCTTTAGATGTGAGCGGGAAATTATTTTTAATGAGTATCGTAGCCATTTTTGCCGGATTAGCAGCGGTTGGTTTCGGAATTTTGTTGGGAACATTAGCCAAAACCCAAGAACAATCTGCACCATTTGGAGCAACTTCGGTGGTGATTTTAGCAGCGATGGGTGGTGTTTGGATTCCGGTTTTTGCCATGCCAAAAGTGATGCAATTCATCGCACACATTTCGCCAATGAATTGGGGATTGAATGCGTTTTATGATGTTTTGCTCAGAAATGGCGGTATTTTAGAAATTTTGCCTGAAATAAGTTTATTACTTTTGTTTTTTATAATCACAGTAACCATTGCAATCGCTTATGACAAAAAGAAAAGAGCAGTATGATGAAGCTTCGCAGTTAACCATTTCCAAAGATATCAGGGTGCGATTCAACGAAACTGATCCACTAGGAATTGTTTGGCACGGATATTATATCACTTATTTTGAAGATGGGAGAGAGGCCTTTGGTCGCGAACACGGAATTTCCTATCTCGATGTGCATAAATATGGTTTTACTACTCCAATTGTAAAATCGGTTTGTGAGCACAAACTTTCTTTACGTTACGGCGATGTTGCCAGAATTGAAACTACTATTGTTGACACTCCGGCAGCTAAAATGATTTTTAGATATAAAATTTTTGATGCCAATAATGAAATTGCCTGTACCGGCGAAACAATTCAGGTTTTTGTGGATGTAAACGGAAATTTATCACTTAATAATCCGCCATTTTATGAAGAATGGAAACGAAAAGTAGGGCTTTTAAAATAATTTTTAATGAACAATAAAAGTGTCTATATTACCCAAACTAATTGCATCACTCCGTTAGGTTTTGATGTGAATTCGAATTGGGATGCACTTCAAAAAGAAAAAAGTGGCATTCAACTCCACAAAAATGTTGGGAATTTAGAGCAGTTTTATGCTTCTATTGTTTCAACTTCTCAGTTAGATGAGGTTTTCAATAAAACTGTTTTTCCTTTTTCTGTTTCAGATAAAAAGTTTACCAAATTAGAAAAAATGTTGCTTTTGGCTTTATTGCCTTTGGTTGAAAAACATCAAATTTCTAAACGAACAGCTTTTGTTTTTTCAACGACAAAAGGAAATATTAGCTCGTTGGAA
The DNA here is from genome assembly GCF_057652995.1 of Flavobacterium sp. T50_26. Classification (NCBI taxonomy): domain Bacteria; kingdom Pseudomonadati; phylum Bacteroidota; class Flavobacteriia; order Flavobacteriales; family Flavobacteriaceae; genus Flavobacterium; species Flavobacterium sp. T50_26. Next base: position 211,559 of record NZ_JBYFCC010000001.1, on the reverse strand, counting down.
TTAGAATCAAATCCGATGAAAGAAGCTCAATTAGCTTTCTTAGCCAAAAAAATAAGCTCATTATTTGGTTTTACAACAGAACCAATTGTGCTTTCAAATGCATGTGTTTCAGGAGTTTTGGCAATTGCAGTCGCTAAACGAATGATTCAAGTAGGTGTTTATGATGATGCTTTTGTTTTAGCAGGTGATGAGGTTACAGAATTTGTGTTATCCGGATTCAGTTCCTTTCAAGCCATGAGTGAATTGCCTTGCAAACCGTATGATTCAGAACGAAATGGAGTAACTTTAGGTGAAGCAACTGCGGCAGTTTATTTGACTTCGGATAAAGATAAAATTACTTCAAATGATATAAAAATTTGTGGAGATGGAGCAATAAACGATGCCAATCACATTTCTGGGCCATCAAGAACCGGCGAAGGATTGTTCAGAAGTATTGAAAGTGCTCTAACGGAAGCAAATATTAAAGCCGAAGAAATCGATTATATTTCCGCACACGGAACCGCTACTTTATACAACGATGAAATGGAAGCAATTGCATTCAATAGATTACATTTGCAAAACGTTCCGGTAAACAGCCTCAAAGGATTTTACGGTCACACGTTGGGAGCTTCCGGTTTGTTAGAAACAGTTATCGCAATAGAAAGTGCCAAGCGAAATCAATTGATTGTATCAAAAGGATTTCAGAATGACGGAACAACCCAATCTATTGCTGTGATTAAAGATAATAAAACGGCTGAAATCAATTGTTTTTTAAAAACTGCCTCTGGTTTTGGAGGGTGCAACACAGCAGTAATTTTTGAAAAGATAAACTAATTTGGAACGTAAATTTACCATAACAACTTCCTGCAAAATTGAAGCAAATGCAATTTTTATCAATGATGAAAAAGTATTTGAATCAGAGGTAGATTCATTTGCAGAATTTGCTAAGTCTGCTTATAAAAATTTCGGAATTAATTATCCAAAATTTTTTAAAATGGACAATTTGAGTAAATTAGCATTTTTAGCATCAGAAATGGTCTTAAATGAACAAATAGTTGCCGAATCAGAAAACAATATTGCTTTGGTTTTTGCTAACCAATCATCTAGTTTAGACACCGATGTAAAGTACCAGCATTCCATTGATGACAAGGGAAATTATTTTCCAAGTCCTGCCGTTTTTGTTTACACATTACCAAACATTTGTGTAGGAGAAATAAGTATTAAACATCAGTTGAAATCTGAAAATGCTTTTTTTGTTTTTGAAGAAAATAATGAAGTATTTTTGACGCAATATGCCAAATCACTTTTACAAAGTAAAAAAGCATCAAAAGTGCTTTGCGGATGGGTAGAATATTTTGAAGAAAAGTATTTAGCAAAACTATTTTTAGTAGAATAATAAAACAAAGAACAAATAATAATATGGAAGCATTAAAGCAAGAATTAAAAGCAAAAATTATTGCAGCATTAAATTTAGAACACATTTCTGTTGAAGAATTTGATGACAACGAAACATTATTTGGAGACGGAATTGGTTTAGATTCAATTGATGCTCTCGAATTAATCGTTTTGTTAGATAAAGATTACGGTATTAAATTAACTGATCCAAAAGAAGGAAAAACCATCTTTCAATCGGTTGAAACAATGGCTAATTATATCGCTGCAAATCGTACAAAATAAATAATTGTTAATGAATAAAAGAGTTGCAATAACCGGAATGGGAATCATTTCTTCAATAGGAAATTCTGTTGAAGAAAACTTTCAATCGTTAAAAAACGGTAAAACCGGAATTTCTACTATCGAAAATTTAGAAACAATTCACAAAGAGGTAATTATGGTGGGCGAAATTAAATTATCCAACCAACAATTAGCTCAAAAACTTAATTTGTCTGAAGACAACAATTTTTCACGAACAACTTTATTAGGAGCAATTGCTGTTTGCGAAGCTCTTGAAAATGCCAATATCAGCAATATAAACGATTGCCGTAGCGGATTTATTTCTGCCACAAGCGTTGGCGGAATGGATTTGAACGAAAAATATTTTTATGATTATTATCAAGATGAATCAGTCAGACGATTCCTCAATAGTCATGATGCCGGCGATTCTTCTCATCAAATAGCCGATTATATTGGTCTGAAAGGAATGGTAACAACTGTTAGTACTGCTTGTTCTTCTGCTGCCAACGCCATTATGTTAGGTTGCAGATTAATTCAATCCGGGCAATTAGACCGAGTGATTGTGGGCGGAACCGATGCTTTAGCGAAATTCACCATCAATGGATTTAAAACGTTGATGATTTTGTCTGATACGTATAACACACCTTTTGATAATGACCGAAAAGGTTTAAATCTGGGTGAAGCAGCCGCTTTTTTAGTGCTAGAATCCGATGAAATTGTACAAAAAAACAATAAAAAAGTATTGGCTTATGTCAGCGGTTTTGGCAATGCCAACGATGCTTTTCATCAAACTGCTTCATCAGAAAATGGTGAAGGAGCATTTTTAGCCATGCAAAAAGCATTCAAATTAGCAGATTTAAAACCGGAAGATATTGATTACATCAACGCTCACGGAACGGCAACACCCAACAACGACTTGTCTGAAGGAAGAGCCATTTTGAGAATGTTTACAGATAATGTGCCGGATTTTAGCTCCACAAAAGCATTTACAGGTCACACATTAGCAGCTGCTGCAGCAATCGAAGCAGTCTATAGTGTCTTGGCTTTACAGCATAATTTGGTTTTTCCGAATATGAATTTTAAAAAACCAATGGAAGAATTTAATTTGATTCCACAAACCACATTGAAAGAGAAATCGATCAATCATGTGCTGTCGAATTCGTTTGGTTTTGGAGGAAATTGTTCAACCGTTCTATTTTCTAAAAACAAATGAAAAAGAGTTATATCAATGGTGTAGGATGCATTTCGGCTCAAAAAGTAGTTGATTCCAATTTTTTATCAGAAATTGAAATCAATACAACAGAAACAGTGTTGAATGCAAAGCAACCTTCTTATACCGAAGTTATTTCGCCTTCTTTCATCAGAAGAATGGCAAAAGGTGTAAAAATGGGAATCTTTACATCCACGCAAGCCTTAAAAGAAGCAAATCTTGCTGTTCCCGATGCCATTATAACCGGAACCGGATTGGGTTGTTTGGAAGATTCTGAAAAATTTTTGAAAGCAATTTTAGATAATAACGAACAGTTTTTAACGCCAACTTCGTTCATACAATCTACTCACAATACTGTCGCAGGACAAATTGCTCTTGGGTTACAGTGCAAAGGATATAATTTTACGTATGTGAATGGAGCAGTTTCTTTTGAAACAGCATTGTTAGATGCTAAACTTCAAATTGAAACAGACGAAGCCAATTCGGTTTTAGTAGGCGGAATTGATGAAACGGCTCAACACAATATTGATGTACAACGTATTGCCGGAAAAATCAAAAAGCAAGAAGATGCACCGTTTTCAGTTTTAAATCCAACTTCTAAAGGAATGATTTTGAGCGAAGGAGCAAGTTTTTTTGTGCTTGAGAATCAGCAAAAGGAAAGTTCTTATGCAACGTTGGAAGCTATTTCCATCCTAAATTCATTGGAAGTTGATGAAGTTCAGGATTATGTAAAAACATTTTTAAGTGATAATAAAATCAATCCAAACGATATAGATTTAGTTGTACTTGGCAATAATGGTGATGTGGAATTTGATGTATATTTTAATCAAGTTAGCGATTTATTGAACACAACTCCTCAAGCTTATTACAAACATTTAAGTGGTGAATTTTACACTGCTTCGGGATTCGGACTTTGGATGGCACTGAATATGTTGAAATTGCAAACTATTCCTTCGGATGTCAAAATGAATTCTGCTGAAAAAGGAAATTATCAAACCGTTTTGCTTTACAATCAATACCGAGGAAAAGACCATAGTTTAACCTTACTCAAAAAATGCTAAAACATAAAAAAATAGTTCTTTTTTGTGTTACTGTTGTATTGGTTTTGTTTACTCTCACCTTTTTTACAGCAGTTCATTGGACATTTTTTTTGTTGCTTTTTTTAGTTTGGTTGGGATTAACCACGTGGGGATCGTTTGATATTCGTTTGAATTATTTTACCAAAGCGTATTCATCCAAACCAAATTCTACTTCAAAGGAAATTGCATTGACATTTGATGATGGTCCCCACGAAATGACCGAAAAAGTGCTTGATTTGCTAAATCAATTCGACGTGAAAGCCACATTTTTTTGCATTGGAAAACAAATCGAAAATAATCCCGAACTTTTTAAAAGAATTATCACCGATGGTCATTTAGTTGGAAATCACAGTTATTCTCATTCTGAAAATTTCGGATTTTTTTCTTCTCAAAAAGTATTAGATGAAATTACAAAAACAACTAAATTAGTTCATCAATTGTCAGGACTTAAAATGAATTTTTTTCGTCCACCGTTTGGTGTAACAAATCCGATGATTGCCAAAGCAATTTCTACATCAAAGCATCATGTTATTGGTTGGAATATCCGTTCGCTCGATACAGTTTATGAAAACGAAAACACTATTTTTGAACGAGTGAAAAGTAAAATTAAACCGGGCGGAATTATACTTTTGCACGATACTTCTCAAAAATCTGTCAATGTATTGGAACGGTTATTGCTATTTTTGAAATCAGAAAATTATTCCATCGTTTCTGTGGATAAACTTTTAAATCTTTCGGCTTATGAAAATTAAGATATTGCTTTTTGTTTTATGTATGAATTTCTCTGTTTTTGCTCAAGAACAGAAAATGTCTGCAACTGAAATTTCTTCATTTAAAAATTCTGTTGAAAAAGAAACAAAAACCATAAAATCATTAAAAACCGATTTTATTCAATATAAACACCTCAGTTTTTTATCAAAAGACATTGAAACTTCGGGTAAAATGTATTTTAAATCGCCTAGTTTATTGAATTGGCAATATACCAATCCGTATCAGTACAGTATTATTTTTAAAAATAATAAAGTTTACATCAACGATCAAGGAAAAAAAAGTAGCATTAATGCCGGAAACAGCAAAATGTTTGAAAAAATAAATAAATTGATTGTAGGAAGCGTGAGCGGAAACCTGTTTGACGACCAAGAATTTTCAATTGAATATGTCAAAAACAAAGAATTTTATATCACCAAATTAACTCCTAAAACGGCTACAATAAAAAAATATATCAAATTAGTGGAATTATATTTTCCAATTGGAGAGTCAACTGTTTCACAAGTAAGATTAATTGAACCATCGAACGATTTTACCAAAATTGTATTTAAAAATAAACAGCTAAATGCCAAATTTGATGATGCGGTTTTTAATCAGTAGTGGCTTATTCTTGCTTTTTGTTTCGTGCAAAACATATGAAATTCCCAACGCAACTAAGATAGAAAGTAGCCAAAAAAAAGTTCAAAACCTTTATTTTTCCGATTCTGAAAAAGATTATGTTTACAAAGCTAGCATTGATGTTTACGGAAAACAATTAGGCGGAATTTTTGTTGCAAAAAAAATAAATGACAGCATTCATCGAGCTGTTTTAACAACTGATTTTGGAAACACATTACTTGATTTTGAAGTTTCGGAAAATAGTTTTAAAGTGATTTATTGTGTGGATGAATTGAATAAGAAAATCGTATTGAACACATTAAAAGATGATTTTCGATTAGTATTCAGACAAAATTATTTTGTAGAAGAAGCTTTTGAAAATCAATCACATACAGTTTACAAAGTAAAAGACGGAAAGCGGTTTAATTATTTATCCGAAAATAAATCTGATCAAATGCTAACACAACTTATTCATACAACTAAAACAAAAGAAAAAGTTGTTATTCGCTTTGAAGGAAAAAACACTACTTTTGCCAAAAAAATTAACATTGAACATAAAAATATCAAGTTAAACATAGAATTAAATCAAATCACTAATTAAAATTATCATGAAAAAATTTTTGTTATCAGTTGTATGTTTGTTTTTATACAATGCAGTAAGTGCACAAGTTACTTTTAGACCTGGAGTGAGAGCCGGTGTAAATTTCTCCCATTTTACAAAAGGAGATGTTTATTATGATTATTATTATGACAACAATGGCAATTATATTGAAATAAGAAATGAAGATCAATTTTCCTCAAAAACCGATTTTTATGTAGGTATTTTTGGTACATTACAATTGTCTAAGTTTTATGCTTTACAACCAGAAGTAGATTATTCACGTCAAGGATCAAAATACACTTATTACGATGAGAATTTAATGAGAGAGTTTAAAAGAGATTTAGATGTTTCCTATTTATCGATTGCTATCGTTAATAAGTTTACGTTCAATAATTTTAATTTTCACGTAGGTCCAACAATCGATTTTGTTGTAGAAGAAAGTTTTAGTACATATAACGAGGTTGATTTTACCTTTTTAATTGGAGCTGGCTATAACTTTAATAAAAACTTTGGTATTGAAGGTAGAATTAAAAAAGGAATTGTACCTGTTTTAGATTTAAATGATAGCCATACCAATGTAGTATTTTCTCTAGGAGCAACTTATACTTTTGATGTAAAATAAACTTTAAATATTTTTAATCATGAAGAAGTGTTTAGCAATTTTCGTTTTTATTTTTGCAGGAACTTTGGTTTCAAATGCACAATTTGAGTTTAAACCTGGTGTGCGAGGCGGAGTTAATATTGCAAAAGTTACAAACTTTGAAGTAGATTCAAAAACCGATTTTTTTGTTGGGGGACAATTCGAGTTAAAGTTTGTTGATTTGTATTCTCTTCAGCCGGAGCTAACTTATTCTAGACAAGGCTTTAAAGCCAACAATGACAATTATTCAATAGATTATTTGTCTATAGGAGTAACAAATAAATTTACTTTTGGCGGTGGATTCAATGTTTTGGTGGGACCTACAATTGATATTAAAGTAGGAGATAATTTACCAAACATTTACAGTAATGAATTAATTGGTTTTGACTTCGCTTTAATGGGCGGAATTGGCTATACTTTTAAAAATGGTGTGGCTGTTGATGCTAGATTTAAACAAGGTTTAGTTGATATATTTGGAGATAATTACAACGAATACAACGACGAAAATGGTAATGGAAATATTGATGAAGTGAAACTTAATCAGTTATTTCAAATTGGCGTATCGTATTCTTTTGATTTAAAATAAAAAACGTACATTTCATATAAAAATAAACCCATGTTGTTAAAGGATTTCTATACAGTTGAAAATATCGAGAAAATTTCAGATGAAAAATACAATGTCACTGTTTTTTTAAATAAAGAACATGCCATTTTCAAAGGTCATTTTCCCGGAAATCCAGTAACGCCGGGTGTTTGTATGATGCAAATTATCAAAGAACTTTCTCAAGAAATCCTGGGAAGTTCTTTGATTTTAAAAAGCTCATCCAATGTCAAATTTATGGCTTTAATTAATCCTGAAGTAAACCCAACATTACGACTGGAATTAGATGTTAGCGGAGATTTAGATTCAGAAATAAAAGTAAAAAATACTACCTTTTTTGATGAAACCGTTGCGTTAAAATTATCCAACACCTACAAAAAAGCATAATTTGAAGTTTTTATTTTCCATAGTATTTCTATTTTTTTTCTCCGGTAGTCAGGATATTTCAACCGTGAGAGAAAATTATATTCAAGCTTCCAAATCAAAAGAAAAAGCTGATGAATTTAGTGATGCAATGGCAAATTATATAGGCGATAATAAAACAATGTTGGCCTACAAAGGTGCTTCAATCGCATTGAAAGCAAAATTTGCATCCGACAGAAAAACAAAAAAGGACCTTTTTACAAAAGGAATTCAAATTCTTGAAAAAGCATTGAAAGCAGATCCAAACAATGCCGAAATTAGATTAATCAGGTTAAGCATTCAGGAAAACACACCCAAAATCCTTAATTACAAAGGAAACATTCAAGAGGATAAACAACTTATTTTAACTACATTTGATAAACAAAACAAATCCTTAAAAGAACATTTGTTAACTTTTATCAACCAATCAAAATCGTTTACCGCACAAGAAAAGGAGTTATTGAAAAACTAACCCTAATTTTATGAATGAAACCAATATCAATAGTAAAATTAAAGCGGAAACGTGCGTTATTATTCCAACCTACAACAATCAAAAAACACTTCAACGGGTTGTTGATGGTGTTTTAAATTATACACAAAACATCATTATCGTAAACGATGGTTCAACCGATGAAACGTCATCCATCTTGCAAAAATATCCTCAACTCACACAAATTCATTTTCCTGAAAATAAAGGAAAAGGAGTTGCTTTGCGTGAAGGTTTTAAAAAAGCAAAACAATTAAACTACACTTTTGCCATTACGATTGATTCTGACGGGCAACATTTTCCAAACGATATTCCACTTTTTTGGAAAGCTTTGGAAGAAGAAAAGCGAGATGTATTACTCATCGGAAGCCGAAACATGAACCAAGACGGAGTGCCAAAGAAAAGCAGTTTTGGAAACAAGTTTTCTAACTTTTGGTTTTGGTTTGAAACCGGTATTAAACTTGACGATACGCAATCGGGTTTTCGGTTGTATCCACTAAATTCAATCCCGAAGAAATTTTTTACCCGAAAATTTGAATTTGAAATTGAAGTAATTGTTCGAACATCATGGAAAAGTATTCCGGTAAAAAATATCCCCATTAATATTTTATATGATCCAAACGAACGAGTTTCACACTTCCGTCCGTTTCATGATTTTAGCCGAATTAGTGTGTTGAATACGGTTTTGGTAATCATCACACTACTTTACATCAAACCAAGAGATTTTTTTCAAAAATTGGTAAAAAAAAAGTTTAAAGATTTCATTCGCGAAGATGTTTTAGCCAGTTCAGATTCAAACATCAAAAAAGCAACTTCTATTGCTTTGGGTGTTTTTATCGGAATTGCTCCTTTTTGGGGTTTTCAAACCATATTGTCCATATCTTTAGCAATATTATTTAGGTTAAACAAAGCATTATCCTTTGCTTTCTCAAACATAAGCTTTCCGCCAATGATTCCGTTTATAATTTTCGGATCATTAGAAATTGGTTCTTTTTTTGTGGGAAATACAAAACCGCTTCGATTTGATAATTCTATCACATTTGATGTTGTAAAATCCAATTTAACACAATATCTTGTGGGAAGTTTTGTATTGGCAACTGTAGCCGCAATTGTTTTTGGAGTTGGAAGTTATTTGTTACTTTCGCTGACCAAAAAATCGATTAAATAAAAAGGAACATGCAACAATTTTTTATTGCAATTTATCGCTTCGTTGAGCGAAAAAAACTCTTTGCTATTGCAATAGCTGTTGCATTGTTGTGCTTTTTTGGGTTTTTCGCAGCTCAAATTCAGTTTGAAGAAGATATTACTCGGATTATTCCAAAAAGTGAAAAATCGGATGTAACAGCAAAAGTGCTTCAGCAGATTAATTTTTCAGATAAAATAACTGTCATTATCGAAAAAGATAAAAATGGTTCTGAGGATGATTTGATTGAAACAGCAACTGCTTTTTTAGATAAAACCGCTTCACTAAATCAGTATATTGAAGAAATTCAAGGAAAAGTGGATGATGATAACATTCAACAAACGATTGAATTTGTGTATAATAATTTACCGCTCTTTTTAGATGATCCTGATTATGCATTAATTGATCTAAAACTCAACAACGATAGTATTTCTGTTCAAGTTGAAAAAAATTACAAAACACTGATTTCGCCAACCGGAATTGTAGCTAAAGATTTCATTCTAAATGATCCGCTAGGCATTTCATTTTTGGGTTTAAAAAAATTACAGGAACTCAATAGTGGTGACGATTTTCAATTGAAAGATGGTTTTTTAATTACTAAAGACAATTCCAAATTATTGCTATTTATTAGCCCGAAATTAGCCGGAACTGAAACCGAAAAAAGTCAATTATTTGTTGAAAAACTACAAGAAATTCAACAAGAGCTCAATCTAGATTTCAAAGATAAAACTAATTTGTCCTATTTTGGATCTTCCTTTATAGCTGTCGCAAACGCCAAGCAAATTAAACAAGATATCATGACCACTGTGTTTGTCTCATTGAGTCTTTTGGTCTTGGTACTAGTGTTTTTTTACCGTAATATTTTAGTGCCAATTATTATTTTTATTCCAACCGTTTTCGGAGTTGTGACAGCGATGGCATTTTTATATTTTATAAAAGACAGTATTTCGGCAATTTCGTTGAGTGTTGGTGCTGTTTTATTGGGTGTCACGATTGATTATTCGTTACATATTCTCACACATTATAAACATAATAACAATGTAGAAACACTGTTTAAGGACATAGTGAAACCTTTACTAATGAGTAGTAGTACAACAGCAATTGCTTTTTTATGTTTACTCTTTGTTCACTCTGAAGCCTTGAAAGATTTAGGGATTTTTGCCGCTGTTTGTGTCATGGTTTCTGCAATTTTTTCGCTATTAATTATTCCGCATTTATATAAGCCAAAGGAAGTTTCAGACGAAAAATCCACGACAGCGTTAGATAAAATTGCCTTTTTTTCCTATCATAAAAACAAATTTTTAATCTTTTCATGTCTGATAGTTATTGTTGTAAGCTTGTTTACATTCAGAAATGTAACCTTCAACAACAATTTGTCAGAGCTTAATTATGTTCCCGAAGAAATCAAGTTAGCTGAGAGTAAATTAGAAAACGCAACGAATCTAACTTCAAAATCGATTTATCTAACTTCATATGGGAATTCGATTGACGAAGCATTGGCACATTCCAACACAATTTATAAAGATCTTCTAAAACGAAAAGAAAATAAAGAAATTTTAACTTTTAGTTCCATAGGTGGTTTGGTTTTGTCTGAAAACGATCAAAAACAAAAGATTGAAAAATGGAAGACGTTTTGGACTCCCGAAAAGAAAGATTTTCTCCAAAAAAGTTTGATTGCAAACGGTGAATCAGTTGGCTTTAAAAAAGAAACGCATCAACAATTTTTTACTTTATTGAATGAAGATTTTTCAACAATACAATTCAGCGATTATGAAGCAGTGAAAGCCTTGTTTTTAAAAGAATTTGTTTCCAAAAAAGAAGGTTTTTATACTATTTCTTCTTTGGTGAAATTGAATTTGGATGAAAGAGAGCAATTTGTTAAAGCTATTTCAAAGCAAGAAAATTTAGTTGTAATCGACCGAAAACACATGAATGAAACCTTTTTAGGTCAATTGCGTGATGATTTTACTAATTTGATTAATTATTCACTAATTGCCGTTTTGCTGATTCTTTTTGTCTTTTTCAAAAGAATAGAATTAGTGATTTTAAGTGCAATTCCAATTATAATTACCGGAATTGTAACAGGTGGATTAATGAATTTATTCGGTTTGCAACTAAATATTTTCAGTACAATTGTGTGTACAATGATTTTTGGACTTGGAGTAGATTTCAGTATATTCATGACAAGTGCGTTACAAAAGGAATATACCTATGGTAAAAGCGTACTGCCTACTTATCGAGCGTCAATTTTAATGGCAGCAATAACCACTGTTTTAGCAATAGGAGCCTTGATTTTTGCTAAACATCCTGCTCTAAAATCTATTTCAGCTATATCGCTAATCGGTATTTTTTCGGCATTAATTATCACTTTTGTTTTTTATCCAATATTGTTCACTATTTGCATTGTCAATCGACCTAAACGAGGCAATTCACCAATTTCTCTCAGATTGTTTTTGCATTCCTCATTATCTTTTTTATATTATGGAATGGGTGGAGTATTTTTTTCCTTTTTTGGGAGAATAATTTTGTATTTATTGCCTGTAAATGCCAAAATAAGAACGAGTTGGTTCAGAAAAATTATTTCAAAGTTCATGAAATCGGTTTTGTATTCTAATCCGTTTGTAAAGAAAAAAATCATAAATTTTCACAACGAAAAATTCGACAAGCCGGCCATTGTTATTGCTAATCACACTTCTTTTTTAGATACTCTGGCAACAGGAATGGTAACGCACCGCATCATTTATTTAGTGAATGACTGGGTTTATAAATCGCCTGTTTTTGGTGGAGTTGTAAAATTAGCTGGTTATTATCCTGTTTCTCAAGGTTTAGAAGGCGGTGAAGAACATTTGAGAGAAAGGGTGGATAGTGGGTATTTGTTAATGGTTTTTCCGGAAGGAACTCGTTCGGAAGATAACGAAATTAAGCGTTTCCATAAAGGAGCATTCTATCTGGCAGAACAATTTAATTTGGATATTTTGCCGATTTATATTCACGGAAATGCAGAATCGCTTCCCAAAGGAGATCATATTATTTATGATGAAAATATTACTGTTATAATTGGCAAACGAATTGAACCTTCTACCACTTCTTTTGGAACAAATTATTCCGAAAGAACTAAGTCGATTAATAAACTTTTCAGACAAGAATTTGCTAAAATTAGAAGTGAAAAAGAAGACGAAAACTATTTTAAAAACAAACTATTTTTAAGTTTTCTCTACAAAGAATCAGAAATTATTAAAGCAGTAAAAGCTGATTTTGAAAAGAATAAAAGCGAATATTTCAATCTTAATGATGATATTTCTTCGTCTGCAAAAATTCTTCATTTTGCGAATGATTATGGTCAATTAGATGTTTTGCTCACCTTGCAACAAGCCAAAAGAAAGATTCAAAGTTATATTCTTGACGAAGAAAAAAGAAGTGTAGCAAGAACTAGTTATTTAGTCAAAAAACGTGATATTTGTTATGTTGAGGAATTGACAGAAATTGGTAATTTTGATACTTTATTAATTTCTTCAATTACAGAAGAATCAATTTTAACTGATTATATTAGCAAGTCCAATAAAATCATTTTGCTAAATCATTTTGAATTGAAAGATGTCATTCTAAAAGCAGGATTCAACACTTTAAAAGAAGAACCAACTAAACTAGTTTTTATAAAACCGTGAATTTGAAAAAGAAATATGATGTTGTCATTGTGGGAAGCGGTCTTGGCGGATTAGTTTCAGCCATTATTCTAGCAAAAGAAGGAAAAAGCGTCTGCGTCTTAGAAAAAAACAACCAATTTGGAGGCAATCTGCAAACCTTTGTTCGCGATAAAACAATTTTTGATACCGGAATTCACTACATCGGCGGATTGTCTGAAGGTCAAAATTTAAACAGCTATTTTTCATACATCGGCATTATGGAACATCTTAAATTAAAAAAGATGGATGAGGATGCTTATGATGTTATCACTTTTGAAGGAGATTCTAACCAATATCCGCATGCTCAAGGCTATGAAAATTTTGTGCAGCAATTGTTGAAATTTTTTCCGGATGAAGAAAAAGTTCTCAGAGAATATTGCGAAAAATTAGTTTATGCCTGCGATTCATTTCCGCTTTATAATCTTAAAAATGAAGGTGGTTATCAAAATGAAGTGCTTTCCATCAATGCTAAAACTCTTTTGGATGAATTAACTTCTAATGAAAAATTAAAAGCAGTGTTGGCTGGATCTAATTTTTTATATGCTGGCGACGATTACAGAACGCCATTTTATGTGCATGCTCTTTCTGTCAACTCCTATATTCAAAGCTCTTGGCGATGTTTAAATGGCGGAAGTCAAATTACAAAACAACTTATCAAACAGCTGAAAAAACATGGTGGGGAGACCTATAAACACAATGAAGTAATTGGTTTTGGTTATGAAGAAGGGAAGTTGGTTTCTGCCAAAACGAAAAATGGAAACGAATACTTTGGCGACTTATTTATTTCTAATATCGAACCCAAAACTACTTTAAAATTAATAGGGAAAGATAAATTCAGAAAAGCGTATTACGACAGAATACAAAATTTAGAAGCAATTATTGCTCCGTTTAGCATTTATATTGTGCTAAAACCGGAAAGTTTACTTTATCGAAATTATAATAATTACCACGTAAAAGATGCCACTCGAATTTGGAAAGCAGCCGAATATACGCAAGAATCGTGGCCGGAATGTTACATGATTTCGATGAATGTCTCAGAGGAAAATCAGGTTTGGGCAGAAAGTTTAACCGCCATAACCTACATGCGTTTTGACGAAGTACAACAATGGGAAAACACCAAGAATACAGTTGCTAATAAAGAAGATAGGGGAGAAGAATATGAAAAATTCAAGAACGATAAAATTGAAATTTTTCTAAAAGAAATAGAAAAGAAAATCCCGAATATTAGAGAATGCATTAAATCAGTTCATGCTTCTACGCCACTTTCTTACAGAGATTATATTGGCGGTCACAACGGGAATTTATATGGTTATGTAAAAGATTCAAACAACCCAATGGTAACTTTTATTTCCCCAAAAACTAAGATCGAAAATCTTTTTCTTACAGGTCAAAGCATTAGTATGCATGGCGTTTTGGGAGTAACTATCGGAGCAGTTGTAACCTGTTCGGAGATTCTTGGAAAAGAATATTTGGTCAATAAAATAAACAGCGAACTCAAAGCGAAGGAATGAAAATTGTATTCAAAATACTACTTTTCCTTTTTATTGGAACCACTTTTTTGTCTTGTGGAATTTCCAAATCGCTTCAAGATAAACCACAATTAGCTTCGTCTCAATTTGAGAAACCACTCATCGAAAAACGAAATGATTCTCTTTTTGTATATGGTGAGAATTTTATAATAAAAAACAAACAACAAATCTGGGAACTCCATGTGTCGGGAGATGAATTGCAAAGAGGATTATTAATTGGAGGTTTATCCGAAGATTTATTTTTAAACCAAGAACGTATTTTTTTTTCGAAAATACAGGAAATGGTTCCGTCAACTTTCAAACAAAAAGTATTACGGCAATTTCTAAAATGGTATAACCGAAAACTTTATCTACATATTCCGGAAGAATTTAAAACCGAAATCTACGGAATTTCAGAATATGCTTCCAACGATTTTAATTCCATTGCACCCAAATACCTCAGAAGTCTTTACCTTCACGGAGCACACGATATTGGTCATGCCTTGCAGGATTTGGCTTTGGTTGGCTGTTCTTCCATGGCGGTTTGGGGCGATAAATCAGAAGATGGTTCACTACTCATCGGAAGAAATTTTGATTTTTATGCCGGAGACGATTTTGCAAAAGATAAAATCATTCTGTTCGTTAAACCCGAAAAAGGAATTCCGTTTATGAATGTTACTTGGGGCGGAATGATTGGCGTGCTTTCCGGAATGAATGCAGAAGGCTTGACCGTAACTATCAATGCCGGAAAATCGGATATTCCGTTGGTTGCAAAAACACCAATATCAATTGTAACCCGAGAAATTTTGCAGTATGCTTCTACTATTGATGAAGCAATTGCGATAGCCAAAAAAAATGAAGTTTTTGTTTCAGAATCAATTATGGTGGGAAGTGCGAAAGACAAAAAGGCAGTTTTGATTGAAATGGCTCCCGATAATTTTGATGTATATGAAGTTGAAAATTCCAATCAACTGGTTTGTTCCAATCATTTTCAAAGTAAAGCGTATCATTCGGATGAGCGAAATGTGGAACATATTAAAGAAAGTCACTCGCAATACCGTTTTGACCGAATGAATGAACTGTTGGATGAAAAGGAAAAAATGAATCCACAAAAAATGGCCGAAATTCTCAGAAATAAAGAGGGTCTTGCCGAACTCAAAATTGGTTTTGGAAATGAAAAAGCTCTCAATCAGCTTCGGGCTCATCATGCGGTGATTTTTAAACCGGAGCAATTAATGGTTTGGGTTTCTTCCAATCCCTATCAATTGGGCGAATTTGTAGCGTATGATTTGAATGAAGTTTTTGGAAAAATGGATGGCGATTTTACAGTTTCTGTGAAAGAATCCGCAATTATTCCAAAAGATGATTTTTTACATACAAAAGAATATGCCGATTATGAAAAGTTTAGAATTTTAGATCGAAAGTTAGATAAGGTTTTAAAAGAAAAGTTAACTTTGGAAACAGGGTTTGCTAAGGAATATCAAAATTTGAATCCTGATTTTTGGTTGGTTTATTCCAAAATAGGCGAATATTATTTTCAAAAAGGATGGTATAAAGCAGCAGAAATTGAATTTAAAAAAGCTCTCGAAAAAGAAATCACAACCGTTCCTGATAGAAAAAAGATTGAAAATTATTTAAAGAAAATTAATAAATAAACAGAATGATTCCAGTGATAGAAAAGGCTTCGGTTGAAGAAATTTATGCATTTCAAAGTGAAAAGCTCAAGGAATTGTTAGTTTATTTGAACCAAAATTCACCTTTTTACAAACGATTATTTTCTCAACATAAAATTGATGTTAATTCCATTCAATCACTGGAAGATTTGCAGCAAATTCCGGTGACCACGAAAACGGATTTACAGGAATTTAATGACGACTTTTTTTGTGTTACCCGAGACAAAATTATTGATTATGTCACCACTTCGGGAACACTCGGAAGTCCGGTAACTATTGGTTTAACTGATAATGATTTGGAAAGATTAGCGTATAACGAATCGATTTCCTTTCAATGTGCCGGAATTCAAAAAGGTGATGTAGTTCAGTTGATGACCACGATGGATCGTCGATTTATGGCCGGATTAGCTTATTTTTTAGGTTTACGAAAACTAGGAGCTGGTGTCATTCGCGTTGGTTCCGGAATTCCGGAATTGCAGTGGGATTCTATTTTAAAATATAAACCGGCCTATTTAATTTCAGTACCTTCTTTTTTGTTGAAATTGATTGAATATGCCGAAAATCATCACATTGATTATAAATCATCAAGTGTAAAAGGGGTTATTTGCATTGGCGAAGCCTTGCGTGATCAGGATTTTAATCCAACATTACTTTCAAATAAAATTACCCAAAAATGGCCAGTACAATTGTATTCATCGTATGCTTCTACCGAAATGAGTACGGCTTTCACCGAATGTGAAAATTTTCAAGGCGGTCATCATCATCCGGAATTAATTATTGTGGAAGTTTTAGACAATGAAAATAAACCCGTTAAACAAGGCGAAACAGGAGAATTGGTCATTACCACATTAGGAGTAGAAGCCATGCCGCTTTTGCGATTTAAAACCGGTGATATTGTTCAGTTGCACACCGATGCTTGCCAATGCGGAAGAAATTCATTGCGTTTGGGTCCGGTGGTTGGCAGAAAACAACACATGATAAAGTATAAAGGAACTACTTTGTATCCGCCGGCGATGCATGATTTGCTTACTTCTTTTGAAACAATTGAAAACCATGTGATCGAAATTTTCACTAACGATTTAGGAACAGATGAAATTTTAATTAAGATTGTTACTACGAATAATTCGGAGGAATTTATTCATGAAGTGAAAAATCATTTTAAAGCAAAATTGAGAGTCACTCCAAAATTAGAAGTGGTGACAAAAGAAGATTTATTACCGATTATTTTTTCTCCTGAAAACAGAAAACCAACTACGCTGATTGATAAAAGAACGAATTAGTAAATTGATAAAATAACCACAAAAAGCATAGTGATGGATGACATGAACGTTTTTATTTTGGTTGTTTTATTATTAGGATTTGTCTTAATTTCAATTGTTGTTTTTTATGTGGTAGAGTATTTTTATGCCAAACTATTTCACAAACCAATTTTTGTGCATTTGTATTTGTCGCAAAAGTCTTTAACGGAACAACAACTGCGAATTCTAAGAGAAAAAATTACTTTTTACAACCGACTTTCAGATAAAAAGAAGAAATATTTTGAGCATCGTTTGGCTACTTTTATGGCCAATTATCAATTTATTGCCAAAGAAGAATTGGTTTTGAATGAGGAAATAAAAGTTTTCATTTCTGCTACAGCTGTCAAGTTAACTTTTGGCATGCGAAAGTATTTGATCGATGTTTTTGATAAAATCATAATTTACCCTGAGCCTTATTATTCCACTTCTAATGATGCTTGGCACAAAGGAGAATTTAACCCAAGAATGAAAGCCATTGTTTTTTCGTGGAAAGATTTTTTGGAAGGATATGAATACCACAATGACAATCTGAATTTGGGTTTACATGAATTTGCTCATGCAATTCATTTTCACGGGTTGAAACGAACCGACAAGAGCTCAATTCTTTTTGCCAGAAATTATAATGCTATTTTAGATTATACAGCTCAAAAACAGGTGGCTAAGAAATTAATAGATTCTAATTATTTTCGAATTTATGCTTTTTCAAACAGTTTTGAATTCATTGCCGTTTTGTTGGAACATTTTTTTGAAACACCGGATGATTTTAGAAGAGAGTTTCCGGAATTGTATGAAAAAGTAAGAAAAATGATAAATTTTTAGTTTAATAAGATACAAAAAAAGTCTCAATTAAACTATGATATCTGTCATTTGTGTGTGGTCATTTAATGCTGAAATTTGTTTAGAATTAAAGTAGATTAAGATGAAAAAGCAGGTTCCGGTTTCGACCATAATGACAAAAAATGTTATCAAACTCAATTTAACGGATGATTTGACTAAAGCAGAAATGCTGTTTAAAAAGTATCATATTCGACACATTCCGGTTGTCAATAGCAATAAAATTATCGGAATGTTGAGTTATACCGATTTACTGCGAATTTCATTTGTAGATGCAGTTGACGACGATGACGAAGTGGTTGACGTAACAGTTTATAATATGTTTACCGTTGAGCAAGTAATGGCAAAAAAACTCGTCACTGTTTCACCGGAAACCACCATCAAAGAAGTAGCTGAAATTTTATCTTCAAGAGAATTTCATGCACTTCCTGTTGTAGAAGGTGATTTGTTGGTTGGAATTGTGACAACTACGGATATTATTAAGTATTTGTTGGAACAGTATTAGTCTAAAGTTTCTAACATTTTTTTCAAATCCGATATCGTCTGAGTCGGATTTTCTGCTTTAAAAACAAAGTTGCCTGCCACTAACACATCGGCTCCGGCTTCGGCTAGTTGTTTGGCGTTTTTGTTGGTTACACCGCCATCAATTTCAATTAAAGTCGAAGCGTTGTTTCTAGTGATGATTTCTTTTAATTCTTTTACTTTTTTATATGTTTTTTCAATGAATGATTGTCCTCCAAAACCTGGGTTTACACTCATTAAACAAACTAAGTCAATATCGTTAATAATGTCTTCTAATAAACTAACCGGTGTATGCGGGTTCAAAGCAACTCCAGCATTCATTCCTTCGGCTTTGATAGCTTGAAGTGTGCGATGCAAATGTGTGCAAGCTTCATAATGCACAGTCAGGTTGGTTGAGCCTAACTGAGCAAATGTTTTGATATAGCGATCAGGGTCGATAATCATTAAATGAACGTCGATTGTTTTTTTTGCATGTTTTGTAATAGCTTCTAAAACCGGCATTCCAAACGAAATGTTGGGTACAAAAACGCCGTCCATAATATCGATGTGAAACCAATCGGCTTCACTGGCATTAATCATTTCAATATCGCGTTGTAGGTTGGCAAAATCGGCTGCTAAGACTGAAGGAGCAATTAACGTTTTTTTCATTGTGTTGTTGTAGTTGTTGTTTGTGCAAAGATAGATTTTAGTTTAAAAGTTTAAAAGTTTAAAAGTTTAAAAGTTTAAAAGTTTAAAAGTTTAAAAGTTTAAAAGTTTCGTTAGCTTAGTAAAAAAGCAAAACTCCGGTAATCAGCCGGAGTTTCAATCATCAATCAAAAAACGAACAGTTTAAACTGTTTGTAATTTTACTATTTTTGGACTAAGCGTGTCTATTTAGACTCGCAAAATACGAATTACTTTTATAAATCAAAGGCAATTGGTATAGAAAAAATTTATCCTAAATAAGTTTTTAATATTTTACTTCTTGAGGTGTGTTTTAATCTACGAATTGCTTTTTCTTTAATTTGACGAACACGTTCGCGGGTTAAATCGAAGGTTTCTCCGATTTCTTCTAGGGTCATTGGGTGTTGATCACCTAAACCAAAATACAAACGAACTACGTCTGCTTCTCTTGGAGTTAAGGTTTCTAATGAACGTTCGATTTCTGTGCGAAGTGATTCGTGAATCAATTCTCTGTCAGGATTTGGTGACTCACCTGAACGTAAAACGTCATATAAATTTGAATCTTCACCTTCTACTAAAGGAGCATCCATGGATAAGTGACGACCGGAGTTTTTCATACTTTCCTTAACGTCATTAACGGTCATGTCTAATTCTTTGGCGATTTCTTCTGCCGAAGGAGCACGTTCATTAGATTGCTCCAACAAGGCATACATTTTGTTGATTTTGTTGATAGAACCAATTTTGTTCAATGGCAAACGAACGATACGAGATTGTTCTGCCAATGCTTGAAGAATCGATTGACGAATCCACCATACTGCGTAAGAAATGAATTTGAATCCACGCGTTTCATCAAAACGTTGTGCGGCTTTTATGAGTCCTAAGTTTCCTTCGTTAATTAAATCTGGAAGTGTAAGTCCTTGATTTTGATATTGTTTAGCAACAGATACTACGAAACGTAAATTAGCTTTGGTCAACTTTTCCAAAGCACGTTGATCGCCGGCTTTGATGCGTTGAGCTAACTCTACCTCTTCATCGGCTGTAATTAAATCAACCTTTCCAATTTCTTGTAGGTATTTGTCTAGGGAAGCAGTTTCACGATTAGTTACCTGCTTGGTTATTTTTAACTGTCTCATTTATTTTCTACTTGAATAATAGTTTCATGTAGTTATACGTAAAGAGATATATAAAAGTTACAAAAATTTAAAAAAAAATTATTTTAGTCGATCTTTTATTTCTTCGTTGCCGGTTTCTCGTTGGTTTGCTGTAAGTTTTTTATTTCCAAATTTATAAGTTACACCCAATAAAATTTTTCTTTCGTCATAATAGCTGTTGTTAAGCTGTCCAATATTATTTACAACACTAGTAAAATCAGCTTGGTAACTTCGGAAAACATCGGAAGCCATTAAAATAAAATTCAATCCTTTTTCTTTGATGGAATAACGAAGTCCAAGATCGAGTTTATTGTATTGTGTGGCAGAAAAATAATAATCTCTTCGAGCACTATGAAATTCATAGTTTACCTCGGCTTTTAGCGATTTGCTTTTGTTTAAGTTGAATGTATTGTAAGTGTAAAAATGATATTGAAAACCATTTCTTGCTTCTGTGGGAACATCTTTGATAAAGGCTGTTACATTGTTGTAGCCGTTAATTGTGTTTGAGCTTTCCCACCAAGTAATTTTATCAAAATAGTAAGTGATAGTGCCACCAAATTGGTATCTATCTACATAATTATCTCTAATATAGCGTAATGTTGTTTCGTTATTGTTTGTTTCAACTATAGGTAGTTGCATACTTCCGTCAATTGTATTGGAATAATAAATTTTGAAACTTAGGTTTTCTTTGAAGTTGTAATTTATCTCATAATTATCTGTGAAAGAAGGTTGTAGGAAGGGATTACCTTCTGCGTAGGTAAATGAATTCAAATAAACTCTAAATGGATTCAAATGCCAGAAAATAGGGCGGCCAATTCGTTTACTGTAATTGACTGAAAAATTATGGTTTTCGTTCGGTGTATAAGTGAGATACATCGTTGGAAATAGTTTACTGTAGCTGAAATTATTTACTTGATTTTGAGTAACATCTAACGAAGTAGTTGTGCCTTCCACAATTGTGTTTTCATAGCGGAAACCTACTTGGGTTTGCCATTTTGCACTGAGTGATTTTTTAAAATTCACATAGGCAGATTGCGTGTTTTCAGAATAATCAAAATCGTTTGTTTGATTGATGTCTAAAACGGGTATTCCGCTGGAAAGATTAAAAAAAGCAATATTGCTCTTGTTTTCAACAAAGCTTACTTTTCCACCAAAACCATAAGTTGCCCATTTGGTTGGCAAATCGAAATCTACTTTTCCACTGTAATTTAAGATGTCTTGTAAACTAGAATTGTTAGCGATAAAACTTGACCCGATTTGAACATTTTCAGGAGAAAATTCATTTGTTGTAAAAACTCTGTTTTGATCTTCTGTATAATTGAAATAATCAAAATCAACTGAAATTTGTTTGCCTAATGTGTCAAGTTTTTGAACATAGTAAACGTTTAACGTGTGATTTGAACTTTCGTTTTTATTAAAACCATTTGTAAAAAAAGTTGATGTGATATTGTTGGAGGAATTATCTCTAACAGCAGTTATATTTCTGTCTGCCGTATCCGGATTGTCGAGTAATCCGATGTATTTTGTTCCAATACTGGCTTTTTCAGAAATTTTATAATCTAATGTAAAGGCTAGTCGATTGATATCGCGGGTGTCTTTTCTTTTGGTGCTTCCTTCCCAACTTTCTGTTTCAAATTGGTTAGATATGTTTTCCCAATATCTATCGTGGCCAGATTGTCTTATGTAATCTGTAAAAAGGCTTAATTTATTTTTATTAAAAGTAAAACTGACTCCGCCCAAATAGGAAGGGTACGAATTTTGCATGTAATAATTACGAAGATTAACTGCCCAGGAATCTTCTTGTATTTTTTTTAATTTGATGTTGATTAAACCGCTGTTTCCTTGGGCATCATATTTTGCAGGTGGTGTTGTGATAACTTCAATGTTTTTGATGTTTTCTGAGCTAATTCCACGTAAATAGTTAATTAATTCATTCCCGGATAAATTAACGATTTTGTCGTCAATCATTATACTAACGGTACTTTTTCCAACAATACCAATTTGACTTCCTGATACAAAAACGCCGGGTGTTGCTTTTAATAATTCAAAACCATCTGTGCCTGTAGAACGGATACTATTTTCTACATTAAAAACAGTTCTGTCAACTTTGTTTTCAATAACCCGTTTTTTGGAGGTAACTTCAACTTCTCTCAATTGTGTAGAATTGTCGAATGATTCTAATGTGCCTAAATCGATATTTTTGTCGAGGTTAAAATCGGTTTGATAAATAACTGTTCCAACAAAGTAAAAACGAAGAGAATAAATACCGGGTTTATTTTTTATTGAAAAGTTACCATTACTATCAGTTATGGCTGAATTAATGATATTTCCATTGTTCAACAATAGAATCTCAGTTCCTTCAATTCCTATTTTGTTCTCGTCGATAATTTTACCTGTAATGGCGAATTCCTGACCCAAAACGGTTGTTAGACATAGTAAATGAAGAAGAAGTATTGTTTTTTGTATTGAAGATATCATGTTTTTTTTGTGGCTCGTTAATGCAAATATATAATAATTGTTAATATATTCACAAATGTAGTAGTCGAATTACAAAATAAATCAATAAAAAACCCGATTCATAATCGAATCGGGTTGATATCTATAGGTCAATTAAAGTTAATCCTTATTTGGAGTAATTTTATTTTCTTCTGATCTTGGAGGTCTTGGCAAAAGAGCTTTTCTTGACACTTTCTCTTTTCTTGTTTTTGGATCGATTCCTAAGTATTTCACTTGAAAAACATCGCCCATTTTTACAACGTCTCCAACATTTTCTGTTCTTTCCCAAGCTAATTCAGATACGTGTAATAAAACTTCGTTTCCTGGAGCTTGTGTGTATTCTACAACTGCTCCAAAATCTAACATTTTGATTACTTTTACTTCGTAAGCTTCGCCCATTACTGGTTTAAAAATAATACTGTCGATTTTTGCCAAAACTGCAGCAATTCCATCCGGATCTGTTCCTAAGATTTCCACAACACCTTGCTCATCTACTTCATTAATAACAATAGTTGTTCCGGTAGCTTTTTGTAATTCTTGAATTACTTTTCCTCCAGGTCCAATTAATGCACCAATGAAAGCACCTGGAATGGTACGCATGATGATTTTTGGAGCGTGTTTCTTAACGTCTGGTCTTGGCGTAGCAATTGTTTCAACCAATTTACCTAAAATATGTAAACGACCTTCACGAGCTTGATCTAACGCTTGCTCCATGATGTCATAACGCAATCCGTCGATTTTAATATCCATTTGACAAGCGGTAATTCCGTCTGCCGTTCCGGTTACTTTAAAGTCCATATCACCTAAATGATCTTCATCACCTAAAATATCTGAAAGAACTGCAAATTTTTGACCGTCTGTAATTAATCCCATCGCAATACCTGAAACAGGTTTTACCATTTGAACTCCGGCATCCATCAAGGCCATTGTTCCTGCACAAACTGTTGCCATAGAAGAAGAACCGTTTGATTCTAAAACTTCAGAAACAATTCTGATTGTGTAAGGACATTCTGCAGGAATCATATTTTTTAAAGCACGTTGAGCCAAGTTTCCGTGACCAACTTCTCTTCTTGATGTTCCTCTTAACGGTTTTGCTTCACCGGTTGAAAAAGGAGGGAAGTTATAATGCAAGTAGAATTTTTCTTCTCCTTGTTCTGATGGAGAGTCAATTTGATTTGCTTCTCTTGACGTTCCTAATGTTACTGTAGCTAAAGCTTGCGTTTCACCACGTGTAAATAAAGATGAACCGTGAACAGATGGCAAATAATCGATTTCGCACCAAATTGGTCTGATTTCAGTTGTTTTTCTTCCGTCTAAACGAATTCCTTTTTCAAGAATTACATTTCGAACAGCTTCTTTGTTTGTTTTGTAGTAATATTTTCCAACTAAACCGGCTAAGTCTGAATTTTCAGCATATTCTTCTTCAGTAAATAAAGCTTTACACTCTTCTTTCACTAAAGCAAATTTTTCGCTTCTTTCGCTTTTTCCTGAAGCTGCTTGAGCAATTGCATAACATTTGTCATACGCTGCTGCTTTTACTTTGGCATAAACTGCTTCATCTTCTGGTTCACCTTCGTAAGTTCTAATTTCTTTTTTTCCAAAAGCTTCTTGCAAACGCAATTGAGCATGAATTTGAACTTTAATTGCTTCGTGAGCAAATTTAATGGCTTCCACCATTTCTTTTTCTGAAATTTCTTTCATTTCACCTTCAACCATCGCTACAGAATCCAAAGAAGCACCAATCATCATATCGATGTCTGATTGTTCTAATTGAGTTCTACTTGGGTTAATGATGAATTTTCCATCCACTCGAGCAACTCGAACTTCAGAAATTAAATTGTAAAAAGGAATATCAGAAACAGCTAACGCAGCAGAAGCAGCCAATCCGGCAAGAGCATCTGGCATAACATTTTCGTCATGACTCATTAATTGAATCATTACTTGTGTTTCTGCGTGATAATCATCCGGGAAAAGTGGACGTAAAACACGGTCTACTAATCGCATGGTTAATACTTCACTGTCGCTTGGACGGGCTTCTCTTTTGAAAAAACCACCCGGAAATCTTCCTGCAGCGGCAAATTTTTCACGATAATCTACCGTTAAAGGTAAAAAATCAACATTTGGATTTGCTGTTCTGGCCGAAACAGCTGTAGCTAAAAGCATACAATCGCCTAAACGAACCACCACAGAACCGTCTGCTTGTTTCGCTAATTTCCCGGTTTCGATTGAAATGGTGCGTCCATCTCCTAAATCGATAACCTCTTTTGTTACATTTGGAATCATAAAAATTCTAATTTGGTATTAATTATTAGGTTTAGTTGTGTTGTTGTGTGTAGTTGTTGTGTAACCCAATGAAAAACCAAACTTTTTTATTCCCTACCCAAAATGCAATCGGGTATTTTTACTTTAAAATATATAAAACAAAAAGGGGCACAAAGCCCCTTAGTTGATTATTTTCTAATTCCTAATTCTTTAATTAACTCACGATATTTCACAACATCTTTTTTCTTTAAGTAGTCAAGAAGACTTCTTCTTTTACCTACCAAAAGTACTAATGAACGTTCAGTGTTGTAATCGTGACGATTTTTTTTCAAATGCTCAGTTAAGTGAGCGATTCTAAAAGTAAAAAGGGCAATTTGTCCTTCTGTAGAACCAGTGTTTTCAGCTTTTCCTCCGTGTTTTGCGAAGATTTCAGCTTTTGTTTCTTTAGTTAAATACATTCCAATATTATTTAAATGATTATTATGTATGAAGTAGGCGTTTCCTAATTCGGTTGCAAAGGTAATTTTATTTTTTTAATGGACAAGTTTTTCTAAAACAACTTTGCAACTTCCTCGTTTACAAATTCCAGAAATTTTTCATCTTTTTTAGTGAACGGATCCAGCACATGACTGTCGATATCGATTTGACCAATGTTTTTTCCGTTTACAAAAAGCGGAACGACAATTTCAGACTTTACGGTAAAACTACAAGCGATATAATTGTCTTGGGCAGAAACATCCGGTACAACAAAATTTTTGTTAGAAACAGCGACTTGTCCGCAAATTCCTTTTCCAAACGGAATAACGGTATGATCAGTTTCTGCACCAACATAGGGTCCTAAATGTAGCGTTTGGGCTTCGTGATTGGCAAAATAAAATCCGACCCAATTATAATAATCCACTTCGTCATGAAGTAACTGACAAATTTTTTGTAGTTTTTCTTCTCGTGAAAGGTCAAACAACGTTGAAATTTCACTTACTTTTGGTTTTAGGGCGTCCAAATTCATAGGTTAAATTTTTTACAAAGTTAAAACTTCAAAACTGCATTAATTTATATATTTTTGTTAAAAATTACGTTTTGAAAAAGTACATCATTCAATATAAGCCATTTCTAATTTTTTTATTAAAATTCTTCTTGAGTTACCTTATTTTAACGTTTTTATATCAAATTTATTTGAATTCGTTTGATAGTTCTCCCTTAAAAGTAGATACAATTACCGAAATTGTTAGTGTTCAAACGCAACAAACGATTGAACTTTTTAATTATAACTCGCATGTAGAGCCTCATCCTAAACAAAATTCGAACATGCTTTTTGTAGAAGGAAAAAATGTAGCCAGAGTAGTGGAAGGCTGTAATGCCATAAGTGTAATTATTCTTTTTATCGCTTTTGTAATTGCATTTAAAGGAACTTGGAAAAGAACAGTAATGTTCGTTTTGGCGGGTTCAATTCTTATTTATTTGCTTAATGTAATTAGAATAGCATTAATTGCTATTGCTTTATATCATTATCCGCAACATGAACACCTTTTGCACGGTGTAGTTTTTCCGTTGTTTATTTATGGAGTTGTATTTTTATTATGGGTTATTTGGGTAAGTAAATTTTCAGTTTATGCAATACAAAAAAAAGCCTAAAATAGTTGATTTTCTTTTGGTTGCATTGTGTGTACTTACTTTAGCATTCATTCGTTTTTTTGAAGAAACATTGTTTTATGATCCTTTTTTAAAGTATTTTAAAAACGACTACCTCAATTTGTCTTTTCCCAGTTTTAATGGAATAGGACTTTTTTTTAGTCTACTTTTTCGCTATGTTTTGAATGCTTCTCTGTCAATTGCTGTGATTTATTTTTTGTTTAAAGATATATCACTTACCAAATTTGCTTCGGTACTTTATTTGGTATTATTTTTAATTCTGATTTTGATGTTTTTTGGTATTGTTTTGTTTTTTGATGAAAAAAGTAATTTCATACTTTTCTATGTCCGAAGATTCATCGTTCAACCTTTATTTTTAGTACTTTTTGTACCTGCATTTTATATTCAAAAAAAGCATTCTTAAATCGTTTTTTCGTAACTTTATAGTATAAATTTTAGCGTTATGAAAGTCACCAAATTTTCAGGCGAACTAGTTTTATTCGATAAAGAAAAACTTCAATATTCTTTGCGAAAATCAGGAGCTGATGAAAATGCTGTATTTCAAGTGATGCATGAAATTGATAAGCAATTATATGAAGGAATTCCAACCAAAAAAATTTATAAACTCGCTTTTCAATTACTTAAAAATTTTTCCAATGCTCATGCGGCTCGTTATAATTTGAGATCGGCTGTTCAAGCTCTTGGTCCCGCAGGTTTTTACTTTGAAAAATTTATCGCAAGATTATTTGAGATAGAAGGATTTCAAACACAAACCAATTTGATTTTAGACGGAAAATGCATTTCGCATGAAGTTGATGTTTTGCTCAAAAAAGAAAATGTAGTTTCAATGATTGAATGCAAATTTCATGGAAACCAAGACGCCAAATCCGATGTGAAAGTACCACTCTACATTTTGTCTCGATTTAATGATTTAAAAGAGAAAGATTTTTCGGTTTTCGGATCAAATTATCAAATAAATCATTGTTGGATTGTAACCAATAATCGATTTACCGATGATGCCATAAAATTTTCAATTTGTTCAAACTTGAATTTGTTAAGTTGGGATTATCCAAAAGGCAACAGTTTACGAAACAAAATAGATGTTGCTCAAATTTATCCTGTGACTTGCTTGACAACTTTAACGCAACTTGAAAAAGATAAATTATTAATGCAAGAACTCATCACCGTGAAAGATTTGATTAATAAATCGGAATGGCTTTCAAAAATCGGGTTGAGTAAAAACAGAATCAAAAATATTCTAAAAGAAGCAAATCAATTGTGTAATGTAATTCATTAAAATCATGAAAATTCATTTTTTAGGAGGAACAGGAACCGTGACAGGATCAAAAACAGTGATCGAACATAATGAAACCCGCATTCTAATTGATTGTGGTCTGTTTCAAGGAATCAAATCATTACGCGATTTAAACTGGCAACCGTTGGCAATCGAACCTTCTACAATTGATTTTGTTTTGCTAACACACGGTCATCTAGATCATTGCGGTTGGTTGCCGTTATTGGTAAAAAATGGATTTAAAGGAAAAATATTTTGTACTGCTCCAACCAAACAAATCGCTAAACTTATCCTTGCCGATAGTGCAAAAATTCAGGAAGAGGAAGCATCCAAAGCAAATCAAGAACATTTTTCCAAACACAATCCGGCCGAACCTTTATATACTGTAGCTGATGCCGAACGAGTAACATCTTTTTTTAAAGTGGTTGAAAAAGATATTGAAATTCGTTTAACAGACGAAAGTTGGTTTACCTTTTTTCAATCCGGACATATTTTAGGAGCTTGTTCAATCCAATTAAATATAAATGAAAAAGTTTTAGTTTTTTCCGGCGATGTAGGTCAAGATGATGATGTGCTCATGTATCCGCCCAAAAAACCGCAAAAAGCCGATTATGTGTTTTTAGAAAGCACTTACGGCAATCGTCTTCATCCACAATATGATGTGCTGTTGGATTTGGAAATGATTATTAACACAACCATCAACCGTGGTGGAAATGTGGTGATTCCAAGTTTTGCCGTTGAACGAGCACAAACAATTATGTTTCTTCTTTGGCAATTGCGTATGCAAAATAGAATTCCGGATATTCCATATATTATCGATACGCCGATGGGTATAAAAGTGTTGGATGTTTTTAATGATAATCCGAAATGGCACAAATTAAATCCAAATCAATGTGAGGAAATGTGCAGTATGTTTTCGATGATTTCCGATTTTGAAGAAACCATCAATGCCATTTATGACAAAAGACCAAAAGTGGTTATTGCAGCAAGCGGAATGATAACCGGCGGACGAGTTTTGTCTTATTTGGAACGCTATATTGTTAAACCCGAAAATACCGTAATGCTGGTTGGGTACCAGGCCGAAGGAACTCGCGGAAGAAAATTAGTAGAAGGAGCCAAAGAAGTTAAATTTTACGGAAAATATTATCCGGTTGAAGCTGAAGTAGTGTTGGTAGAAGGACTATCCGCACACGGCGACCAACAAGACTTACTTAATTGGTTGAGCGAATTAAAACAAAAACCTCAAAAAATATTTTTAGTTCACGGTGAAAATGAAGCTGCAGACACTTTACGAACAAAGATTTTTGATACATATGGATTTGAAGCAACTGTTCCACTTTTGGGTCAAGTGGTTGAAATTTAATTCAATTAACAGATTTTTTTGAAGCTGGTAATCAAAAAAAATTACCTTTGCAGTATGAATTTCAAAAAGTGCACGAGTATAATTATGGCTTTTTATCTGCTGATTTCTTCCAGCGGATTGGCTTTTAATGTGCATTATTGTGGTGATACGATTGCTTCTGTTTCTTCTGTTTTTTCTAACGAAGAACCTTGTGAAATGGAAATTCATCCGGAAGAAAAAGCGTGTTGTACAGCTTCTTCAGACAGCCATGACGGTTGTTGTTCCGATGAAACAATTCAAGCCGATTTTGATGATGTAGTGATCAAGCAACTGCAATTTGACTTCGATTATGTTTCGGTTTTACCAACAGTAGAATTTTCATTTTATACCAATAGAGTAGAGTTAATCAACGAGCAATTGTTTGATTATTATTGTGATGCGAATGCTCCGCCACTCTATCAATTGTATTCTCAATTTGTTTTTTACGCCTGATTTTAGATTAAACTGAATTTCACTTTAGTGAAAAAATTACGTTTAATTTAAAATCATTTTTAATGAAAAAACAACTTTTAATTTCATTATTTTTATTGTTTTCTTCGATGCTTTTTTCACAAGAAAATGTAACAGGAAAAATTACTTTCGATAATAATCAGCCTCTTTCGGGAGCCAATGTTTATTGGCAAAATACAGAAATCGGAGCTGTTTCCGATGATAAAGGAAATTTTTCGATTCCTTTTACTGCCGAAAATTCGGTTTTGGTAATTAGTTATGTAGGTTTTAAAACGGTTACCTTAACGATTACTGAACCTAAATCAATTACTCAAAATTTAGAATTTGACACTACTTTAGATGAAGTTACGTTGACCAAAGTCAGAAAATCTCTTCAAAAGAATTATATGGCTGCGGCCAACGTGCAAACGATGACAAGTAAGGAATTGCTCAAAGCAGCTTGTTGTAATTTATCCGAAAGTTTTGAAACCAATCCGTCGATTGACGTCAATTTTTCGGATGCAGTTTCCGGAAGTCGTCAAATTAGAATGTTGGGATTAACAAGTCCATACATTTTGATGACAGAAGAAAATATTCCGGCTATTCGTGGTGCTTCGCAAGCGTATGGACTATCTTTTGTTCCGGGAACTTGGGTTGAAAGCATTCAAATTACTAAAGGAGCAGGTTCTGTGGTTAATGGATTTGAAAGTATATCGGGTCAAATCAATTATGAAATGATCAAACCACAAGATGATATTCCGTTCTTTTTGAATGCGTATGGTTCAACTGATTCGCGATTTGAATTGAATACGCATTTTAATAAAAAATTGAACGATAAATGGGCAACCAGTTTGTTCCTTCACGGAAATGCCAGAGTTTCAAAGAACGATATGAACGACGATAGTTTTTTGGATAATCCAATTGGTCAACAAATCAATATGATAAACCGTTGGCAATATACCGATGCGGAGAATGGCTGGGTGAGTTTTATCAATTTTCGGTATATGAATGATGAAAAACAAACCGGTCAAGTTGATTTTGATCCCGATAGAGATAGAGGAACAACCAATTTTTGGGGTTCAGAAATCAATACAGAAAAGTTAGATATTTCTTCAAAAATAGGTCGGGTTTCAACCGAAGTTCCGTGGCGAAGTTTTGGGTTTCAAAATGCATTCAATTACCATAAACAAAATTCATATTTCGGTTTAAATCAATATGATATTACGCAACGAAGTTTTTATTCTAATTTGATTTATAATTCGATTATAAGCAATACGTTACACAAATTTGCAACCGGTTTAAATTTTACTTACGATCAGTTTGATGAAGTGGTGAATGTCTCCGATTTCAGCAGAATTGACAATTCGGTTGGTGCGTTTTTTGAATATACGTATTGCAATGATGACGATTTGAGTTATGTTTTGGGCGGTCGAATTGATTACCACAATCGTTTAGGAGTTTTTGTGACGCCAAGAGCACATTTACGATACAAACCTTTTGAAAAAACCACTTTCAGAATTTCTGCCGGAAGAGGAAAAAGAAGTGCCAATATTTTTGCAGAAAATCAACAACTTTTTGCTTCATCACGTCAATTTCAAATTTTAGATACAGGCGGAGAAATTTATGGTTTGGATGCAGAAATTGCTTGGAATTATGGTGTGAGTTATTTACAAGGATTTAAAATATTTGGAAAAGAAGCCGAATTTTCAGTTGATTTTTACCGAACCGATTTTCAAAATCAAGCCATTGTAGATGTTGATTTTAGTCCGCAAGAAGTACTTTTTTATAACCTTGACGGAAAATCATTTGCTAATAGTTTACAAGTGGATTTGAGTTATGAAATTTCAACTCATTTCAATGTAAGAACAGCCTACAAATATTATGATGTGCAAACTGATTATACAATTGGTTTAGTAGAAAGACCTTTGCAAGCTAAACATCGTTTTTTTACAAACATCGCTTATGAAACGCACGTCAAGGAAAAAGGACAACAATGGAAATTTGATTTCACCTACAATTGGTTAGGGAAACAACGTTTGCCAAGAACACAGTCGAATCCGGAAGAATATCGTTTGCAGGAGTTTACCAACCCGTTTTCGGTGATGAATGCTCAAATTACCAGAACATTTTCGAAAACATTTGAAATTTATCTTGGTGCAGAAAACCTTGGAAATTATCAACAAGAAAATGCGATTTTAGGAAGTAATGATCCTTTTGGCTCATATTTTGATAGTTCAATGGTGTATGCTCCGGTTTTTGGAGCAATGTTTTACACAGGTTTACGTTTTAAAATTCAGTAACAAATACAATTAAAAAAATCAAAATCAATAACAAAAAACAATAATAAAATGAAAAAGTTAATTTTAGTACTGATGATTTCTTTAATGGGAATTTCAGTTCAAGCTCAAGAAAAGAAGAACAAAAATGCGAAATATGACATCGAAGTAAATGGTAATTGTGATATGTGTAAAAAACGTATCGAAAAAGCTGCCTTGTCTGTAAAAGGTGTAAAGTCTGCCGTTTGGCACATTGATCATCAAGATTTGCATTTAGTTTTGGATGAAAATAAAACAACGATAGATCAAGTTCATGAAGCAGTTGCAAAAGTTGGTCACGATACAGAAAAAATAAAAGCAACAGATGAAGCTTATAATGATTTACATAGCTGTTGTCAGTTTGAAAGAAAACAATAAATTTAAAAGTTCCGATATCGTTATCGGAATTTTTTTTATCATTTGGTTGTAAGAATATATTTTGAACTATTTTTAGTTCTCTGTTTAATTATTTAAAATTGTTAAATATGAAGAAGTTAATTAAACCACTTTTACTTTGTTTTTTAATAATTGTATTTATTGGAATTCAAAAAATTCAGGCACAAGAAGAATCAGCAAATACGAATGTTTGGTTTCATTATTATGGTAAAAACATGGTTTCAAGTAAATTATCGTTTTCTTTTGAAGCAACGATGCGTTATGCTAATGGGGTTTCAGAGAAGCAACAATATTTTGTGCGTCCATCGGTAGATTATCAGTTCACTAAGCGGTTTATGGGAACAATTGGCTACAGTCATTACAATACCTATTCATATGGAAATCCGGCCATGAATAGAACTAGTATTCCCGAGGATCATGTTTGGATTCAAGGAACTTTTCTGCACACTAAAAAGGATTTAAAAATTACCCATCGTTTGCGAGATGAGTTTCGATTTGTTGGTATTGCTAAGTTAAATAATGATGGAGAATATTCTATTGATGATTACGATTACAGAAACAGACTGCGGTATATGATTTTATTAAATTATCCATTGTTGAAAAAGGAAGAATCTACAAAATTATTTGCAGTTTTAGGAGATGAAATTTTTCTGAATATAGGTTCTAATGCGGGTAAAACATTCTTAAATCAGAATCGAATCATAGGTGGTTTGGGCT
This sequence comes from Flavobacterium sp. T50_26, assembly GCF_057652995.1. Classification (NCBI taxonomy): domain Bacteria; kingdom Pseudomonadati; phylum Bacteroidota; class Flavobacteriia; order Flavobacteriales; family Flavobacteriaceae; genus Flavobacterium; species Flavobacterium sp. T50_26. The sequence goes on along the minus strand of NZ_JBYFCC010000001.1, from coordinate 178,066 downwards.
ATAATTTTAATAAAAACCATCAAATTCAACTCAATTACATTCATCAACATATTTGGAATTTTTCCAACACACTTTTAGAAAGTAGTCCAACAGTTAGGCTAACTTATATCACTAATTTTGATTGGACAAAGCCATAGTAAAAAAATAAGAACCTGAATTAATTTCTGAATAGTAAACATGTTCGGATATTTTGAAAATGTAAATATTTGGTATCTTTTTTATTTTATAAAAGTTTGATTTGTAATGTCAATTTTAATCAAACTAATTATGAAAAAATTATTACTTACTATTTTCACATTGTGTTTTACTTTAAATACAAATGCTCAAGCTCCAAACATAGAATGGCAAAACAATTTTGGAGGAACAGCTTCAGAATATGCCAATGCAGTTCTACAAACTTCTGATAATGGTTTTTTTGTTATTGGACAAACGCCTTCAAATAATATAGACGTTAGCGGTAATCACAGCACTAGTGATGATGCTTGGTTGATAAAATTGGATAGCTCAGGAGATTTACTTTGGCAAAAATGTTTTGGAGGAACAGGATCAGAGCAAGGTTTTTCAATTATTTCTACGAATGATGGAAATTATGTCTTTGCAGGTTCAGCTTCATCGAATAATAATGATGTAAGCGGAGGAAATGGGAGTAATGATTTTTGGGTTGTAAAATTTAATGCCACAGGAACCATACTTTGGCAAAAGTGTTATGGAGGAACTTCCTATGAATGGGCTTATGGCGTTAAACAAGCTTCTGATAATGGGTATTATGTTGTTGGTGCTACAGCTTCTATCAATAACGATGTAAGTGGAAATTTTGGCGGTGTAACTGATGGTTGGGTAATAAAACTTGACGAGAATGGAGAGTTATTATGGCAAAAGTGTTTAGGAGGAACAGGAACAGATGCTATTCGAGATGTTCTAACAACAGCTGATGGAGGTTGTATTGTTGTAGGGTATACAAATTCAGTTGATAATAATGCTGTTGGTAATCATGGTAATAATGATGTTTTGGTTGTTAAACTTAATTCAAGCGGAACAGTTGAGTGGAGTAAATGTTATGGTGGAACTTCTGCAGATTCTGGACAAAAAATAATTACTACAAATGATGGGAATTATATTTTTGTGGGTACAGCGGGTTCAAATAATAATGATGTTAGCGGAAGCAATGGAGGTCAGGATATTTGGGTGGTTAAAATAAATACATCAGGCAACATTATTTGGCAAAAATGTTTTGGTAGTTCTTATAGCGATATCGGACGGTCAATAGCAAAAACATCAGATGGTAATTATGTGTTAACTGGAGAAGTTAATGGTAACAATGGAGATGTCTCTGGAGCTAATGCTAATGGTTTTGCTGATGTTTGGATTGTTAAAATTGATGATTTAGGCAATCTATTATGGCAAAAATGTGTTGGTAGAATTAACGCAGATAGCTCTAGTGCAATTCAACAAACAACAGATGGTGGTTATATTATTGCCGGTAGTACTTTTGCAACAGATAATGTAACCACAAATGGTCTTTATGATTATTATGTTGTTAAGCTAGAAAGTGATGCTTTAGGTATTCCTGAATTTAATTCAACTATTGGTTTGTACCCTAATCCATCTAATCATAAAATCCATTTTTCAGAATTGTTGAAGAATGTTGAGATTTATGATTATTTAGGAAGAAGAGTTAAATCGACACTTGAAATGATTGATTTTATAGAAGTTAATGATTTACAAAAAGGGAATTATCTACTAAAAGGGAAAACAACAGAAGGTACTATTGTATCTAAAAAAATTATAATTAACTAAAAAAAATAAAGAATATGGATAATAAAATTACATTTATAATCGGTACAATCTTATTATTTAATTTGAATTTGTTTTCTCAAAAAACTTCGGAAACAGTAAATGGAGGAGAATTCAAATTAGAAAATAAAACAACTTGTCTGACAGATACTCAAAGAGAATTGATTAAGCAAGAACTTCGCTTTAATATTGAAAAATTAAAAAGTGAAAACAAATTATTATATTCTGATAATTCTGAAAATCGTGGATCAAGTGTTTTATTCAATTGGCCAGTTCAAAAAGCAACAGGTGTAACCTATAATGATGTTTGGGGAATCTCTGGCTATGTAGATCATAATTCGGCTTATCCAAATCAGTTGTTAGACTACAATTGTGGAACGCGAACCTACGATACTGCGGCAGGATATAATCATGCAGGAGTTGATATTTTTTTATGGCCTTTTTCTTGGCATCAAATGGACAACAATAAAGCTGAAATTGTGGCAGCAGCAGCAGGTCAAATTATCAATAAAGGAGATGATGAATTTGACAGAAGTTGTCAATTTAATAATAATGTTTGGAATGCAGTTTATATACAACATGCCGATGGTAGTATAGCTTGGTATGGTCACATGAAGAACGGTTCTGTAACTACAAAACAGATTGGCGATTTTGTGGAAGAAGGTGAATATTTAGGAATAGTTGGTAGTTCAGGCAATTCAACCGGACCACATTTGCACTTTGAAGTGTATAGTAATGCTACATTAACACAATTAATCGATCCTTATGCAGGAAATTGTAATAGTTTAAACACTTCAACAAAATGGCAAAATCAAAAACCTTATAATAATCCAAATGTAAATGCAGCTTTAACGCATACTGCACCTCCAGTTTTTCCTGCTTGTCCTCAAGCAGAAATTACTAACGAAAGCAATCAATTTAATCCTGGACAAATGGTCTATTTTACAGTGTTCTTAAGAGATCAATTAGCAGGTACTGTTTTAAACCTTAAAATCAGAAGACCTGATAATACAATATTTGAGAGTTGGAATTTTAATCTTACTCAAAATTATAATAGTGCTTATTGGTATTGGAATAATAATAACTTTACAATTCAAGGAGAATGGAAGTGGGAAGTTACGTATCAAGGACAAACCGTTGTTCATCCGTTTACTATTGGAAACTTAAGTGTTGATGATAATGATTTAAATTCAGTTTCAGTATATCCAAATCCGTTTAATGACAAATTGACTATTTCATCTGAACAAATTATCAAAAAAGCAACAATTGTAGATATGTTAGGAAAAATAATTTATAATCAACAAAATTTTTCCGAAGGAATTGAAACTATAAATCTTCTAAACATTTCAAAAGGAATGTACTTTCTAGTTTTAGAATCAGAGAATAACCAATCGAAGACAATAAAAATTGTAAAAAATTAACTTAAACCAATAAATATGAAAACAAATTATTTTTTTAAATATATAAGTATTTGCTTTTGCTTAATGTTATTTAGTTGTAGTAATGATGACGATAGTACCGAAGTAGAAGAATGTCAATTAATTTCTGTTGGAAATGGATTGTCAGCAGCAGAAGAATGTGGATTGTACGAATATGTTTCTGCTTCGGGTGTTACAATTAAGATTAATTCACATGGCGTTGTGACTTATACTGATGCTTCAACATTTTCAAATGATTTTACAATTCAATTTTGGGGAAGTGATGAAACGGATAACAGTTATTTATATGGCAGTCATGAAAACCTTAATGGTAAACATATTAAAGATAGACTAGGATTAAACCGAACTATACTTCATCCCAACGGATTAAAGATTACTTGTGTTTCTTCAGGTAGTAATGTTTTTACATGGGCAGATTATTTTACTTCAATTACTATATACGATGGTGCGATAGTGCATCATATTAATTTAGTAACAAATGAAGTTGAATACAGCGGAGTTAATCAATACATTGCTGATAATCTAGATGCTAACGAAGCTGATGGCGAAACAAGTACTTATGAAGTAGTTGGAAATATGCTTTATTTTTTTAATACCTATACCGAAAACGAACTAGGAAACAAAGTAATAGAACGTGTTGATTTGGGTAGTTTAGATCATACGAACCCAAATCAAGTGAATGATTTATTTGATGATCCAAGGTTAGCACATACATAATTTAAGATGGAGAGTTAGTTAATTAAAAAAGGTTCGATAACTATCGAACCTTTTTTTGTTGGTATTCAAATTAAAAGTTTATTTAATGATTAACTTTTTAGTCAATTTAGCATTGTTTTCTTAAATTATCTCCATTTATCGTGAAGGACTATTAAGAGTTTTATGTGATGCTTCAAAACAATTTTAGCTTTGAGTTAAAGTTAATACTGTAAAATTATTAAAAAAAAGATAGTAGCAGAATTGTAAAAAACGTCTCAATTTTTTGAGGCGTTTTTTTTATTTAAAATTGGTTCGGATTATTTCAAAAAGTAAAAAATTAACCCTTTTGTCTTTTTATGTGATATTACTTTTGCTTAATAACCTTTAAAAGAAAAAAAATATGAAATTAATATTCAATTTATTTATATCGTTTGTTTTATTTGTGTTTTTGAATTCATGCAGTAGTGACAGTGATTCAAGTAGTGATATAGATAGCGACTCTTTAAACGGAAAAACCACAGCTAATTTTAATTCATCCATTACTTATGGAACAATGACTGATCAAGATGGGAATATTTACAAGACAGTTACTATTGGTACACAAACTTGGATGGCAGAAAATCTTAGAACCACAAAGTATAACGATGGGTCGGCTATTGATCATGTTATCGATAATGAAGAATGGACCGATTTAACAACAGGAGCTTATTGCAATTATAATAATACTACCGATGCAGTAAAAATAGCAACCTACGGACGATTATACAATTGGTATGCCGTCGATTTAAATAAACTTGCTCCAACCGGTTGGCATATGCCAAGTGATGCAGAATGGACAACACTTGCAAATTATCTAGGAGGAAATGATATTGCCGGAGGAAAATTAAAAGAAGGTGGTGTACAACATTGGAAAACTTATAATGAAGGAGCAACTAATGAAACTGGTTTTACAGCATTGCCTGGTGGTGCTCGAAGTAGTAGTACAGGGACATTTGTTTCTTTTGAAGAGCGAGGTATGTGGTGGAGCAGTACTTATGATGTTTTAAATTTTTCATACTCACGTTATTTGTATAATAATAATGATGATTTAGTTCAAGCTTCTTACGATAGTAGTTATCTTACCGACGGTTTTTCGGTTAGATTGATAAAAGATTAGAAAGTAGAGTTTATTTGTTTTAGTAAGTTTTTTAGTTAAAGATTATTCGGTTTTTTCTAAAATATAACAAACAACACCTGAATTTCTTCATAACAATTAAGGTGTTGTTTTTATGCTTTTTCGATATTCTGATGGAGTAACGCCAGTAAATTTTTTAAAAGCAGAATTAAAGGCGGTTTTAGAATTAAAACCAGCTTCAAGTCCAATTGCAAGTAAGGTGTAGTTTTCAAATTCGGTTTGTTCTAAATAGGTTTTTGCTTCTTCTATTCGTAACTCATTTATATAATCATTAAAGCTTTTTTCTAAATCTGAATTTATAAGTCGAGACAGATAACTTTTATTGATATTCAATTTTTCGGCAACAGATTCTAAAGACAAATTTGCATCTAAAAAATTCCTTTCTTCTTTGATAAATTTTTCAAATTCAATTAAATTATCATTTTTTAATGTTTCAGATTTTGCTGTTTTTTGAATTGTAGCAACTCTATTTATTGAAAATTTATGGATATTTTTTTGTTCTTGGAAAACACCAAAATGGAAAACACCAAAATGGCCTAATAAATAGATCAATATAGATAGTGCAACCCAAAGAAAATAGTAAAAGTTATGCTGAAGATTATTACCAATGAAAACTTCTATAGTAAATGGTATTAACCAATAAACACCCATAATTAGAAAAATATAACTGAAAATTTTTAGCCATCGAATGCTTCGTACTTGAACTAACTGAAAATTTTTCTTTGTTTGTTTTTTATAACGATTTATAAGTTTTATACTTAAAATTATTAACGCAATTGAGTAAAAGATGTTGAAGTATTCTAAAACTACTTTTATGTAGTCAAACTTTTTTATATATATGGCATTATAAAACCCTAAACCGTAAACTGTTTTTTCAATTAATGTTACAGAAAAGTCATTTATAAATGGAATAAAAAAAAGGTAATCTTTTTTCTGAAATTTTTCTATATGATATAAATAATATTTTACATACAAATAGAATAAGGTCATGAATACTGATGAAAAAGGGATGTAAAAATATTTAAAATAATATTCTTTTGTAATTATTCCAGTTATAAGTAGGTAAGATTGTATAATATTATAAGAAAATGAAACTATCAATAATGCTAAAAAAAGATTACTTATAGTTTTATGTTTTTTACTTAAAAATATATATAAGGAGAGAATAATGCCTTGTATTGCTCCTAATAACATAACTGTATTTAGTATCGAAAAAACCATTGGTGGGATTTTTAAAAATTTAAATATATAAAAAAAAACGTCTCATTTTTGAGACGTTTTAAAGATATTAATATATTAGGAATAATAATTTTACATCATCCCCGGCATTCCGCCTCCCATTGGCATTCCGCCACCGGCATTTTCTTCTTTAATTTCTACTAAAGCACATTCTGTAGTTAAAATCATTCCGGCAACCGAAGCTGCGTTTTCTAAAGCAACACGAGTCACTTTTTTCGGATCGATGATTCCTGCTTTCAGCATATCAACATATTCATCAGTTTTAGCATTGTATCCAAAATCACCTTTTCCTTCGGCAACTTTTGCAACCACAACAGAACCTTCTAAACCTGCATTTTCAACAATAGTTCTTAACGGAGCTTCAACCGCACGAGAAACAATTTGAATACCGGTTGCTTCATCTGCATTATCCGCTTTTAAAGTGGCTAAAACGTTTTTAGCTCTCAATAAAGCAACGCCACCACCGGCAACAATTCCTTCTTCAACAGCAGCTCTAGTTGCGTGTAAAGCATCATCAACTCTGTCTTTTTTCTCTTTCATTTCAACTTCAGAAGCAGCACCAACATAAAGAACAGCAACACCTCCGGCTAATTTAGCCAAACGTTCTTGTAATTTCTCACGGTCATAATCAGAAGTTGTTGTTTCCATTTGAGCTTTGATCTGGTTCACTCTATTTTTAATCAAATCACCATTTCCTGCTCCGTTTACAATAGTTGTATTGTCTTTATCGATAGAAACTTTTTCAGCTGTTCCTAACATTTCTAACGTAGCGTTTTCTAAAGTGTAACCACTTTCTTCCGCAATTACAGTTCCTCCGGTTAAGATGGCAATGTCTTCCAACATCGCTTTTCTTCGGTCACCAAAACCTGGTGCTTTTACAGCAGCAATTTTTAATGCTCCACGTAATTTGTTTACAACCAACGTTGAAAGAGCTTCTCCGTCAACATCTTCTGCAATAATTAATAATGGTTTCCCTGATTGAGCTACTGGTTCTAAAACAGGTAATAACTCTTTTAAAGAAGAAACTTTTTTATCATATAATAAAATGTATGGATTTTCTAATTCCACATTCATTTTTTCAGGATTGGTTACAAAGTAAGGCGATAAATAACCTCTGTCAAATTGCATTCCTTCTACTACATCAACGTAGGTATCTGTTCCTTTTGCTTCTTCAACAGTGATAACACCTTCTTTACCTACTTTTCCGAAAGCAGTAGCGATTAATTCGCCAATTACTTCATCATTATTAGCAGAAATAGAAGCTACTTGTTTTATTTTTTCAGTAGAACTTCCTACTTCTTTCGCTTGTTTACCCAAATCAGCAACAATTGCTTCTACAGCTTTGTCAATTCCTCTTTTTAAATCCATTGGGTTTGCTCCGGCTGCTACGTTTTTTAAACCTTCTTTCACGATGGCTTGAGCTAAAACCGTTGCAGTAGTAGTTCCGTCTCCGGCTAAATCATTGGTTTTAGAAGCAACTTCTTTCACCATCTGAGCACCCATATTTTCCAATGGATCTTTCAATTCAACTTCTTTGGCAACCGTTACACCATCTTTGGTTACGGTTGGTCCACCAAATGATTTGCTTATTGTTACATTTCTACCTTTTGGTCCTAATGTTACTTTTACTGCGTTTGCCAATGCATCAACACCACGTTTTAAACCGTCGCGAGCTTCAATGTCGAATTTTATATCTTTTGCCATTTTTATTAATAATTTAAATTTGTTTGTTGTTTTAAAAAGAACTTTTTATACAATTGCTAGAATATCATCCTCTCTCATGATGAGGTAATCTTTGCCTTCCAATTTTAATTCTGTTCCCGCATATTTTCCATATAAAACGGTATCACCAACTTTTACAGTCATGGTGTGGTCTTTTTTACCATTTCCAACTGCCACAACAATTCCTTTTTGTGGTTTTTCTTTGGCAGTGTCCGGAATAATAATTCCTGAAGCTGTAGTTGTTTCGGCTGCAGCCGGCTCCACTAAAACGCGGTCTGAAAGGGGTTTAATGTTTACTGACATAATTATTCTATATTTTAATTAAATTAAGTTTGACGATTTCCTAGTAGTCAGAAATTATGCCAATTGAAGTAAACTGACATTTTTTCAGCATAATCCTATCAAAAAAAAATCCCGAAAAAATTCGGGACTTGATTATATAAATTCAAAAATTTATTATTCTGTTACAGGAGCAGCTTCTGTTGGAGCTGGGGTTGTTGGCGAAGCAGCAGGTGTTTCATTTGCAGCAGGTGTTGCCTGAGTTTCTGTTCTTGCAGGAACGGCACTCTTATCAATCTTAATACTATCATTATTGTCATTAAAAGCCAAGCTTGAAAACATGATTAAAGCAATCAAGATAATTCCTAATGTCCAAGTACTTTTATCTAAAAAGTCAGTTGTTTTTTGAACTCCACCAATTTGTTGAGAGTTTCCAAAAGTTGATGATAAACCGCCACCTTTAGGGTTTTGAACCATAATAACTACTATAAGTAAAAAACAAACTACTGTGATTAATACTAAAAAAACTGAAAATCCCATGCTATAAATTATTTTGTTGTAAAATTTTGATGTCTTTAATTCGGTCTGCAAAGAAAATACTTTTTTCCGGATATTTCAAAATTAATATTTCATAAGCTTGAATTGCTTTGCTATATTTTTTTTGTTCCAAGTAAACACGAGCTAACGTTTCTGTCATCAAGTGAGTTGTATCGCTTGTTTCTATTGGTTTTGAAGGTGTTTCAATTAACTCTCTAGCAGGTGTTATTTTAGGATTTGTTTCTATAAACTTGTCAATTATTTCTAATTTTTTTTGCTTATTTGTGGTGTTTTCCTGCTTTTTTTCTTCTTTTTGGTTGTTATTTTCAGTAGAAAAAGTTTCTTTTTCCTCTTCATTTCGATCAATTGGTTTAAAACTTGCCAATTGCAACCATTCTTGAAAGGAGTGTTTTTCGTTTTGTAAAAAAGTAATTGGTTTTCCAATTTCCAGTTTTTCTTCTAGATCGGGAATTATTTCTTCTGTTGAAGATTCAAAACTGTTTTGGTCTATCGATATTGCTTCATTTGAAATTGTTTCTTCTACAGTTTCTTCTAAAATTTCTACTGAAATAGGTTCTTCTTCTGTTTCTTCTTCAACTATTGTTTCAGCAATTGTTTCAGCAATTGTTTCAGCAATTGTTTCTTCTTCTGTTGAAATAGTCAAACTTTCATCAATTTCTGTAGGTGAAATTTCAATTACTTTGATTTCTTCCGAAACTTCATTAATAATTGGAGTGTTTTCCAACCTCACAAAATCAATCTCAGAAGATTCAAATTCAACGGTTGGAAAAACAGTTAATGTATCTACTTCAATTTTGGCAGTTGGTATTTCAACATTTGTAATTTCTTCTTTGGAGTCACTACTTTCTGGTACATTTTCAATTTGTGCAGGATATTGATGAATTTCAGTTTCAACGACTTCAATATCCATCAACAAGGCTAATTTTCGTTCATAAATATCTTTTTCAATAATTGTGAATTCATCCGAAGTAATAAAATCAAACAAAATACTACGATCTGTAGTATGAGCTGCTGTTTGTTTTAAAGCAAAATTATATTTGTAGCTATCTTGATTATATAAACCTTTTAGATACAATGCACGAGCACTTTGAAAAAAGGGGAAACTATCCACTACCGTTTCCAAAGCTTTTGCTTGCTTTTCGTTTACCGCATTTGGGTTATTGAGTAAGTATGTATATTCGGATAGGTTCAAATTCTATTTTTTGTTGTCGGTTGTTTGACAAATTTATTCAAATTTATGAAAAATTAACAAGGTAAACTTGCTAAACTTTTTAATCTACCATTTTGCTAATGAAGCATTAAAAATATCTTGTGTGATTCTTTCAAAAAGTTCCAATTTTGCTGCGGACAATGTTGGTCCAATCAATTGTTGATCTGCAGGATAATCATAGAAAAATGAAAACGATTTTTCAAAATCATCTTCCTCTTTTTTGGTATTGGTAAAACGAACATTTACTGTCATGGTCACTCTGTTCTGAGCTGTTCGTTGATCGGCAGTGGCGGTCATTGGCGAAATTCTAAATCCGGTAATTTCACCTTCATAAATTAAATCGGCTCCGGTGTTGGTTAAATTTAAGTTGGTTTGATTATTAATTAAATCCTGAAGAGCTAATGTGAAATCGCGTTCAAGACCAGGCTCAATTAACTCGGCGGTGTTTTGAAAATAATTGACTTGAAAGGTATCTGCATCTATCTTTCCCGTTCCGGTGAAGTTGTAGTATTTGCAGCTGTTTACGGCGATTATTGTTGTTAGAAATAGACAGTATTTGATGATTTTTTTCATGATTCTACAAATCAAATTGTTTAATTTTTCGATATAAAGTTCGCTCCGAAATACCTAATTCATCTGCAGCAGCTTTTCGTTTTCCTTTGTTTCGGTCTAATGCTTTTTTGATGAGTTCAATTTCTTTGGCATCCAAACGCAAGGTTTCTTCCTCTTCCACAGCTTCTGCAAAAAGATAATTTTGATCGTCATCTTCGTCTTCAAATTCCTCTTGTTGTGAGATGTTTTGGGTAGGAACTACGCCCATTCTTGGTTCTTCAAAATCAATTTCTGTGTCTTCTTTTTGTCCGTAGATTTTCTGAATCAGATTTTTATTGGCTTCCTGAACTTTTGAACTGCCATTTTGCATCAATTCTAATGTGAGTTTTTTCAAATCATTCAAATCACTTTTCATATCAAAAAGCACTTTGTATAAAATTTCTCGTTCATTGCTAAAATCGCTTTCCGACTTTTTATCTTTGATAACTGCCGGAAGATTGGAACCTTCTTGCGGTAAATAAGCATATAATGTTTGATAAGAAATGTTCCGATTGGTTTCTAAAACAGAAATTTGTTCGGCAATATTCCGCAACTGACGAATGTTTCCGCTCCAGCGATATTTCAACAATAAATCAACCGCATTATCATCTAATTTGATGGGCGGCATTTTGTATTTCTGACTAAAATCGGCGGCAAATTTTCTAAATAACAAATGAATGTCGTCTTTTCGTTCGCGTAGCGGAGGTAAATTTATATCAACCGTACTCAAACGATAATATAAATCTTCACGGAATTTACCTTTTTCAATTGCATCAAACATATTGACATTTGTGGCTGCTACGATCCGAACATTTGTTTTTTGCACTTGCGACGAACCTACTTTAATAAATTCACCGTTTTCTAACACACGAAGCAAACGGACTTGGGTTGTTAATGGTAATTCACCCACTTCATCCAAAAAAATGGTTCCACCATCCGCAACTTCAAAATAACCATCACGAGCTCCGGTAGCTCCGGTAAAGGAACCTTTTTCGTGACCAAATAGTTCACTGTCAATTGTTCCTTCAGGAATTGCTCCACAGTTTACAGCGATGTATTTTCCGTGTTTTCTGTGCGAAAGTGAATGAATAATTTTCGGAATACTTTCTTTTCCAACACCACTTTCACCAGTTACCAAAACCGAAATATCGGTAGGAGCAACCTGAATGGCTTTTTCTATTGCACGATTTAGTTTCGGATCATTTCCGATGATTTCAAATCGTTGTTTTATGTTTTGAACGCTTTCCATGTTTTACTTAGCCACGAATTTCACGAATTTCACGAATTTTTTTATGACACTAATCTTTTGTGTTGAAGTGATTTAATGTTAAAATTTGCAATTATACCTAATCCACTTTTAGTTATGTTCATATAATTTAATGTTTGTGCAACATTTTCATCTACAATCATTTTTGATGCTTTGATTTCAAGAATAATCTCATCATAAACAATAAAATCTGCAATAAATCTCTTTTTAAGTTTATGGCCTTTGTAGTCAATTATAAATTCTTTCTCTCTTTCGTAAGGTATATTGTGAATTTTTAATTCAATTTCAATTGCTTCTTTATAAATTATTTCAAGTAAACCGCCACCCAGAACACGATGAACTTCCATACAAATCCCAATAATTTTATAATACTCTTCTTGCTTATATAAATTCATTTTTTTGGCTTTTAATTACTATTCAAAATTCGTGAAATTCGTGAAATTCGTGGCAAACTTATTGCATCACTTCAGAATACCCAACCGCTTCTCCAATTAAAGTGGCAGCGGTACAATCATTGATTTTTACCATCACAAAATCACCAACTTTGTAATTTTCCTTTGGAAAAACAACCACTGTGTTTTGAGAATTTCTTCCACTCCAATGTTCGTTAGATCGTTTTGATTCTTTTTCAATTAAAACTTCTACTTCTTGACCTATAAAACGTTTGGTTCTTTCTAAACCTAATTTTTGTTGTAAGTCGATGATTTCGTTTAATCGTCTTTTCTTTACTTCTTCCGGTACGTCATCTTCCATTTTTCGGGCAGCTAATGTTCCCGGTCTTTCTGAATACGCAAACATAAATCCGAAATCATATTTCACATATTCCATCAAGCTTAATGTGTCTTGATGATCTTCTTCTGTTTCTGTTGGGAAACCGGTAATCATATCCTGCGAAAGCGAGATATCAGGAATAATTTCATATATTTTGTCCACCAACGCCATGTATTCTTCTCGGGTGTGTTGACGGTTCATTTCCTTCAAAATTCTAGTGCTTCCGCTTTGAACCGGTAAATGAATATAGTTGCAAATGTTGTGGTATTTTGCCATTATTTCAATTACTTCCACGTGCATATCTTGCGGATTAGATGTAGAAAAACGAAAACGCATTTTCGGAAATTGCACCGCACACATTTCAAGCAATTGAGTAAAATCAACTGCTGTGGCTTGTTGCATTTCTGTAGCTTTATCGAAATCTTTTTTCAAACCACCACCATACCATAAATAACTATCTACATTTTGACCTAAAAGCGTTACTTCTTTAAAACCTCTGTCTGATAAATCTTTGATTTCTTCTAAAATACTTTGTGGTTCACGACTTCTTTCACGACCGCGAGTGAATGGAACGACGCAAAAAGTACACATATTATCACATCCGCGAGTGATGGATACAAAAGCATTTACGCCATTGCTGTTTAAACGGACGGGAGAAATATCGCCATACGTCTCATCTTTAGATAAAATTACATTGATGGCATCACGACCTTCTTCCACTTCTTTTAATAAGTTAGGAATATCTTTGTAAGCATCCGGACCAACGACCATGTCTACAATTTTTTCTTCTTCTAAAAACTGACTTTTTAATCGCTCGGCCATACAACCCAAAACACCCACTTTCATGGTTGGATTGATTTTTTTTACTGCGTTGTATTTTTCCAAACGTTTCCTAACAGTTTGTTCAGCTTTATCACGAATAGAACAAGTGTTTACTAAAACCAAATCGGCTTCCTCCAAATTTTGAGTCGTGTTATAACCTTGTTCGTGCAAAATGGAAGCTACGATTTCACTATCAGAAAAATTCATCTGACAGCCGTAACTTTCTATAAAAAGCTTTTTGGTATTGCCTTCTTTTTGTTCTAAAACTAAGCTGGTTCCTTGCTTGTTTTCTTCAATTGTCTTCTCCATAATCGATTTTATCTGAAATCAGTCTGCAAAGATAATACTAAAAATGAAAATGTGACAAGATGGCAGATGTTGTTTAACAAAATATTACCTCAAAAAAATACATTAACCAACTGTTTTTATTTTCCAAAAATTAATAATTAAAAAAAAACCATACTTTTGTTGCCAAACAAACATGTACATGGCAAAGAATTTAGTTATCGTTGAGTCACCGGCAAAAGCAAAAACCATCGAAAAATTTTTAGGAAGCGATTATCAGGTAGAGTCCAGTTACGGTCACATTGCCGATCTTCCTTCTAAAGAAATCGGGGTTGATGTAGAAAATAATTTTAAACCCAAATACGAAGTTTCTGCAGATAAAAAAGCGTTGGTAAGCAAACTCAAAACGTTATCTAAAAATGCTGAAATGGTTTGGTTGGCGAGTGATGAAGACCGAGAAGGAGAAGCAATTTCGTGGCATTTAGCCGAAGAATTAAAATTAGATCCAAAAAAAACCAAACGAATCGTTTTTCATGAAATTACAAAATCTGCCATTCAAAAAGCAATTGAAAATCCACGTTCCATAGATTATAATTTAGTAAATGCCCAACAGGCTCGAAGAGTTTTAGACCGTTTGGTGGGTTATGAATTATCGCCGGTTTTGTGGAAAAAAGTAAAAGGAGGTTTGTCTGCCGGACGTGTGCAATCGGTTTCTGTTCGTTTGATTGTGGAAAGAGAACGAGAAATTCAAGAGTTTACTGCTCAAGCCTCTTATTCGGTAACGGCAGAATTTGCTAATGAATCCGGAAAAACTTTCAAAGCCAAATTGCCAAAGAATTTTTCAACTAAAAAAGAAGCAGAAGATTTTCTTCAAAAAAATATTGGTTCTATATATAAGGTATCAGATTTAGAAACCAAACCAACCAAAAAATCTCCGGCCGCACCGTTTACAACTTCTACATTGCAACAGGAAGCGGCTAGAAAATTATACCTTCCGGTTGGAATTACAATGCAAATTGCACAACGTTTGTATGAAGCAGGACATATTACGTATATGAGAACAGACAGTGTCAATCTTTCGCAAGAAGCGATGGCGGCTGCTCAAGCTGAAATTACTCATTCCTATGGAAAAGAATTCAGCAAACCAAGAAATTTTACCAGTAAGTCAAAAGGTGCTCAGGAAGCTCACGAGGCAATTCGTCCAACGGATATGTCTAAACACACCTTAAATATAGATAGGGATCAGGCCAGATTATATGATTTGATTTGGAAAAGAACGCTGGCTTCGCAAATGAGTGATGCCGAATTGGAACGCACTAACGTAAAAATTGAAGCAAACAATCACAGCGAACATTTTGCAGCAACCGGAGAAGTGATCAAATTTGAAGGTTTCCTAAAAGTATATTTAGAAGGAAATGATGAAGATGATGAAGAACAAGAAGGAATGTTGCCGGCAATTAAAATCAACGAACGTTTGGCAAACAATTTTATTACAGCAACCGAACGTTTTTCAAGACCGGCAAGTAGGTATACTGAAGCTTCTTTGGTAAAAAAATTAGAAGAGCTTGGAATTGGAAGACCATCAACCTATGCACCAACTATTTCAACTATTATCAACAGAAATTATGTTGAAAAAGGAAGTTTTGAAGGTCAAGAAAGAAAATACAATCAATTAACTTTAAAAGGAAACAACCTTAAATCGGTAGTGTTAACTGAAAATGCCGGTTCTGATAAAGGGAAATTGGTTCCAACAGATATCGGAATTATTGTAAATGACTTTTTGGTAAAGAATTTTTCTACCATCTTAGATTATAATTTCACTGCAAAAGTGGAACAAGATTTTGATGAAATTGCCGAAGGAAATGAAGATTGGACAAAAATGATGCGAGATTTTTACAATCATTTTCACCCAATTGTTAAAAATGTTGAAGAAAATGCCGATAGAGAAAGTGGTGAACGCATTTTAGGCACAGATCCAAAAACTGGAAAGCCGGTTTCGGTTCGTTTAGGAAAATTTGGTCCAATGGCTCAAATTGGTGATATTGATGACGAAAATAAACTTTTTGCCAGTTTAGGAACCGATCAGAATATAGGAACCATTACTTTAGAAGATGCGTTGAACTTATTTTTA
Organism: Flavobacterium sp. T50_26; assembly: GCF_057652995.1. NCBI lineage: Bacteria > Pseudomonadati > Bacteroidota > Flavobacteriia > Flavobacteriales > Flavobacteriaceae > Flavobacterium > Flavobacterium sp. T50_26. Next base: position 162,088 of record NZ_JBYFCC010000001.1, on the reverse strand, counting down.
TTACCAAGAAATTTAGGCACATATAAAGGAGAAGAAGTTGAAGTGAATAATGGTCGTTTTGGGCCTTATGTTCGATTTGGTAAAACATTTGTTTCGTTACCAAAAGGCGAAGATCCTTTGGATGTTACTTTGGAAAGAGCACAAGAGTTGATTGATGAAAAAAATCAAGCCGATGCTCCAATTGGCGAATATGAAGGATTGCCAATTCAAAAAGGAGTTGGTCGATTTGGTCCATTTATCAAATGGAATGGAATGTTTATTAATGTAAGTAAGAAATACAATTTCGATAAATTATCACAATCGGATTTGAAGGAATTAATTGAAGATAAGCAACAAAAAGAAATTGATAAAGTTATCCATGATTGGAAAACCGAAGGGATTAAAGTTGAAAAAGCCCGTTGGGGTCGTTCAGTTATCACCAAAGGAAAAATTAAAATTGAATTGAGTAAAGATGTTGATGCAGAAAAATTAACATTGGCTCAAGTGCAAGAATTAATTGAAAAGAAAGCTCCAGCTAAGAAAGCTGCAGCCAAAAAACCTGCAGCAAAAAAGACAGCTACAAAAAAAGCATCGGTAAAAAAGAAATAATTTATGGCATTTGATTTTTTAGAACCTGTTGAATTGTCGGTTTTAGACTTTGTAAAAAATCTAAATTCGCAAACGCTTGGAAAAAAGACTGTGTTTCATACACACGAAGATTTTCCGGATTTAAACAAAATTAAAATTGCTATAATTGGTGTTTTAGATAATAGAGGAAGTAATTTTCATGAAAGTGTAGAACTAAGTTTTATTAGAAAAGAATTTTATTCACTTTATCCGGGCAATTGGCATTCAATTATTGCTGATTTGGGTGATATCCCGCAAGGAAATACCCAAGAAGACACATATTATGCTGTTTCAAAGATTGTTTCGGAATTAATAAAGAAACAGATTGTTCCCATTGTCATTGGGGGTTCTCAGGATTTGACTTATGCCATGTACCGCAGTTATGATAATCTGGATCAAATGGTTAATTTGGTTACAATCGATAATAAATTTGATTTTGGAAAAGATGAAGAACGAAATACCTCCGATTCGTATCTTTCTAAGATAATTATAAATGAACCAACCAATCTTTTTAATTTCAGTAATTTGGGTTTTCAAACCTACTATAATTCGCAAGAAGAGATTGATTTGATTGAAAAATTGTATTTTGATGCCTATCGTTTAGGTGAAGTTAGCACAAATCTTTCATTGGCTGAGCCAGTTTTTAGAGATGGCGATATCGTTTCCGTAGATTTAACATCCATAAAATCAGCAGATTCAGGAAATTTTGTTACATTTACACCAAATGGTTTTAATGGTAAAGAAATTTGTGCTTTATCACGGTATGCCGGACTAAGTGATAAAGTTTCTTCATTTGGAATTTTCAATCACAATAATTTGAAGAATGAAAGCGTTTTAATTGCTCAAATTGTTTGGTATTTTTTAGAAGGATACAATTTCAGATCATTAGAATATCCAAATTTGAATCAGAATGTATTTTTAAAATATATCGTTCCAGTTGACGACATCGAACTCATATTTTTTAAGAGTCCAAAAACAGAAAGATGGTGGATAGAAATACCATTTATTTCAAATGTTAATAATAAATTAAAAAAAAATACGTTATTGCCCTGTACACATGAAGATTATTTGCGAGCTTGCGACCAAGAAATTCCGGAAAGATGGTGGAAAGCACAACGAAAGAATCTAATATAATTAAAGATATAATCTTACAAAATAAATAAAAAAATGTATTTCGTCGACAAAATGTGTATTTTATCGATTTTTTTCTTTTTAGATTTGAAGAATATATTTAGTTTTGACACAGAAAATAAATTTTACCATAAATAATTGCATTTTTAAAAAATTATAAATAGGTTTACGGCCTTAAAAATTCGAGTACATGATAACCCAAATTTATATGAAGAAGTTCATCGCATTATCAACGATTTTAGTAACACTGGTTAGCTGCGGTTCCAGTGACAAGGGAGAACTTGTAGGAGTTCAAGGTAAAAAATGGCATCCTGAGAAACCTTATGGTATGACATTGATTCCTGGTGGAGCATTTATTATGGGTAAATCAGACGATGATTTAGCTAATGTGCAAGACGCACCAACAAAAACGGTAACCGTTCGTTCGTTTTATATGGATGAAACAGAAATCACAAATAGTGAATACCGTCAATATGTTGAGTGGGTTAAAGATTCTACTATAAGAATGAAGTTAGCTATCCTAGCTGACGAAATGGGTCAAACTACCACAGGTGAAGGAGGTAAAAAAGGTGGTGGAAGCATTGGTGATTATGCTTTTGCTGATGCCGATCCTGAAAAAATGACTCCATACGACAAATATATGTACGAAAACTACTATAGCGTTGGAACGGATGATGATCAATTTGCGGGAAGAAAATTGAATAAAAAAGTAAAATTGATAAAAGAGACTTCAAAATATCCAGATGAATATTATGTTGAAGTAATGGACTCTATGTATTTGCCTGCTGCAGAATCATATAATGGTTTACGAACTATTGATGTAAATAAGTTAGAGTTTAGCTACACATGGATGGATATTCAAGCTGCTGCTAAAGCTAAAACAGGAAAAAGATCAGACTTTATTAGAAAAGAAAAAGTAAAAGTTTATCCAGATACAACTTCTTGGATTAAAGATTTTGCTTACTCATACAATGAACCAATGCATAATGATTATTTCTGGCATCAAGCTTACAGTGATTATCCTGTAGTTGGGGTTTCTTGGAAACAAGCAAAAGCATTTTGTGCATGGAGAACATTGAATAAAAATGCTTATATCAAATCAAAGAAAAAGAAACAGGATTTGATTAACACGTTCCGTTTGCCAACAGAAGCAGAATGGGAATATGCTGCTAGAGGAGGTTTAGAGTCTGCAACTTATCCATGGGGAAGTTTATATGCTAAAAATGACAGAGGTTGTTATTTAGCTAATTTCAAACCTAATCGTGGAGATTATGCTGCTGATGAAGCATTATACACTGTAGAAGCAAAATCATACGAACCAAATAATTATAACTTATACAACATGTCTGGTAACGTTTCAGAGTGGACGGATTCTTCTTACGATGCTGCTGCTTATGAATATGTTTCAACTATGAACCCAACAGTAGGAGACTTGAAAAACAAACGTAAAGTTATCCGCGGTGGTTCTTGGAAAGATGTTGCATACTTCCTTCAAGTAAGTACAAGAGATTATGAATATGCTGATTCTGCAAGAAGTTATATCGGATTCAGAACTGTTCAAGATTATATGGGAACTCAATCTACTGGAAACAGAGGAACCGGAAGATCAAAATAAACCAACAAATTAGAATTTTTAACCAACTTTATATTAATTAACTTAACTAACTAAAATTTATTATTATGGCACTTTTAAGTAAAAAAACAATGAACTTTGCTTATGGAATGGGAGCTGCGGTTGTTATCGTAGGAGCATTATTCAAAATTATCCACTTTGAAATCGGACCTTTAACAGGAAACGTGATGTTAACCATCGGTCTTGTTACAGAAGCTGTTATTTTCGCATTATCTGCCTTTGAACCTGTTGACAACGAATTAGATTGGTCTTTAGTTTATCCTGAATTAGCTGGTGGCGAAGCCAAAGAAAAAGTTAAAAAAGAAGAAGCGAAAGATGCTCAAGGTTTATTATCTCAAAAATTAGATGCAATGTTGAAAGAAGCTAAAGTTGACGGTGAGTTAATGACAAGTTTAGGAAACAGCATCAAAAACTTCGAATCTGCTGCAAAAGGAATTGCTCCAACTGTAGATTCAATTGCAGGTCAGAAAAAATATAGCGAAGAATTATCTATGGCTGCTGCTCAAATGGAATCTTTAAACAGTTTATATAAAGTTCAATTAGAAAGTGCATCTAGAAATGCAGAAGCTAACAAAGAAATTGCTGACAATGCTTCTAAATTAAAAGACCAAATGCAAGCTATGACAGCTAATATTGCTTCCTTAAACAATGTTTATGGTGGAATGTTGTCTGCAATGGGAAATAAAGGATAATTAGTTTTATCAATTTAACAAACAATTTAAAAAACTAATTAGAAATGGCAGGAGGAAAATTAACCCCTAGACAGAAGATGATTAACCTGATGTACTTGGTTTTCATCGCGATGTTGGCACTTAACATGTCAAAAGAAGTACTATCGGCATTTGGATTATTTAATGAGAAATTTGAAAAATCTAATATTGCTGCGGTACAAACTAATGAAGCAATTTTACAAACATTAAGTCAGAAAGCTTCCGAAGATCCTAAAAACTTCCAAGGACCAAAACAAATTGCAGATAAAGTTACAACATTAACCAAAAATTTTTATAACTATATCGGAGATTTGAAAGCCGGTATAACTGAAGGAGTTGAAGTTGATGAGGAAACAGGAAAGTTGCCTTACGAAGCAATGGATAAGGCAGATGCAATTGACTATACTTGGTTTAAAGGAGATGGCTATACTGAAAAAGGTAATGAGGTATTAGCCACTATAAACAAATATAGAGAAGATGTTAAAGCTGCTGTTGGAACTGATAAAAAATATAAGGCAATAGTTGATGACTTAAATTCTAAGTTTAATACTGATGATGTGAAAAATAAAGAAGGTATTACTGTACCTTATCTTGATTATCATTACAGAGGTTTTCCTGGAATAGCTTCGTTAACAAAATTATCTGCTATGCAAAGCGATGCAAAATCAATTGAATCTGGTTTATTGAATGCTTTGATTGGTAACACATATCAAGCTTCTGCTTCTTATAGTAAATATCAAGCTATCGTAGTATTAGATAAAAATGCTTATTTTCAAGGAGAGACTGTTACCGGAAAAGTTGTTTTAGGTCGTTATGATGCTAACACAACACCTACAAAATTTGTTGGTCCCGGTAAAATTGAAAATGGTCAAGCTGTTATCTCTTTAACGGCTGGTTCAGTAGGTGAGCAAAATATTAATGGTCAATTCGTTTTCGTAGAAGACGGAAAAGAAATTCCATTAAAATTCGAAGGAAAATATGTAGTTGTTCCTCAACCAAAAGAAGCTACAATTTCAGCTGACAAAATGAATGTTGTCTATAGAGGTGTTGTAAACCCGATGACAATTTCATTCGCAGGGGTTTCTGATACAGATGTGACAGCAAGTGCACCTGGTTTAAGTAGAGCATCTGGTCCTGGAAAATACAACATGAGTCCTGGGCAAGGTACTGAGGCGGTTATTAATGTAACTGCAAAATTACCTGGAGGAAAATCTGCAAGTTCTAAAAAAGTATTCAGAATCAAAGGTATTCCTGCACCAGTTGGAACAATCGGTGGAGAAATGTATGGTGCTAAAGGTCAAAAATCTAGATTAGCTGTATCACAAATTGGTGCTAAACTTCCAGACTTTGATTTTGATGTTAACTTAACAGTTACTGGTTTTACTTTTAAAGCTCCAGGTCAAGCTGCGGTTGTGGTTAGTGGAAACAGAGTTAACTCTCAATGTGAAGCTGCTATGGCAAGAGCATCTAGAGGTGATGCGGTTACTATTACAGATATTAAAGTTAGACTAGAGGGTTCAAATATTATTTTACCTAGAACTGCTCCTATAGTTTACGAAATACAATAATTTAAGAAACGATACGTTATCTTCAAAATAACCTACAAAAGAATAAAGATGAAGTTAAATACAGTAATAGCATGTTTGTCAATCTTGTTTGTTTCACAAATGGGGCATGCACAGTCAAATCTGTTAAATGCAAAGACACCGGAAGAAATTGGTAAAAAAACAGCTGCTCAAATGGAGGCTGATAATGATAAACCTCTTCAGTATGGCTACGTACACGACAGAGATGTATTGATGGGTAAAATGGTTTGGGAAATCATCGATTTAGATGAAAGAATTAATTTTCCACTTTATTTTCCTGTAGATACAGCTAATATTGGCAGAGACAGAAGATCTTTATTTGATGTATTGATTAAAGAAATTAAATCTGGAAGAATTACAGAAGTGTATTATGATGATTATTTTAATTCAAAAAAATCATTAAAAGATATGGCTTCTTCTTTTACTTACATTGATACAACAAACGCTGGTAGGGAAGAAATTAACACGTATTATGATGATTATAAATCTGGTGCTAAAGTTTTAGATCCTCAGTATATTGATAAAAGAGAATTAACTTCTATTGATGTTTCAGGTTACAAAATCAAAGGATATTGGTATTTTGATAAACGTCAAGGTGAAATGAAATACCGTCTTTTAGGTATTTGCCCTGTTTCTCCTGAAGCTCGTGAAATTGGTGCAGATAATCCGGATGTAATCGAATTGTTTTGGGTATATTTCCCATCAACAAGAGATGTGTTGCATGAGTGGAAAGCATTCAACGACAAGAATTCAGCTATGCCGATTACATTTGACCACTTGTTAAATTCACGTCGTTTTAGCGGTGTGATTTATAAAGAAGAAAATGTGTACGGAGATAGACAAATTCAAGAATACATGAAAGATAACGCTCTTAATCAACTTTTGGAATCTGAAAGAGTGAAAGAGAAAATCAGAAACTTCGAGCAAGATATGTGGAATTACTAATTCCAAAAATTAAATAACAAAAAACTCTTACTTCACGGTAAGAGTTTTTTATTTTTGCACTATGACAGATTATTTATTAGTTGGTGCCGGACTAGCCGGAATTGCGTTTGCCGAAATTGCTCAGCATAACAACAAATCAATTCACATTTTTGATAACAAATCTCAAAACTCGTCTACAATTGCTGGAGGTTTATATAATCCGGTTATTTTAAAACGTTTTAGCGAAGTATGGCGATCGCAAGAACAAGTGGATTTAGGAAACCAATTTTATGCTCAGCTCGAAAATAAATTAAAAGTAAAATTAGATAATAAAATTCCGATTTTCCGCAAATTGTATTCTGTTGAAGAACAAAACAATTGGTTTATCGCATCTGACAAACCGAACTTAGCTCCATTTATTTCACCAAAAATTTGTTTTGATAAATATGACGGAATAAATTCTCCATTTGGTTTTGGTGAAGTTTTGCAATCAGGATATGTTGACTCAGCCGCTTTATTAATAAATTATCACGCTTATTTAGTCGAATCAAATCTTTTAAAATTCGATACATTTCAATATGATGATTTAATTATAAAAGATGATTTCGTTGAATACAAAAATCATCAATACAAAAACATCATTTTTGCAGAAGGATTCGGAATTCATTCAAACCCCTATTTTTCTAATTTACCGCTCGACGGAACAAAAGGCGAATTGTTAATCATCAAATCAAAAGAACTAAAACTAGATGTAATTCTAAAATCATCCGTTTTTATAATTCCTTTAGGAAATGATTTGTTCAAAGTAGGAGCAACCTACAATTGGGAAGATAAAACCGCAACACCAACCTTAGAAGGAAAAAACGAACTTTTATCCGACCTAAAATCGCTCTTAACTGCCAATTTTGAAGTAATCGAGCATTTAGCAGGCGTAAGACCAACCGTTAAAGACAGACGCCCAATGTTAGGAACACACCCAAAACATCCAAAATTACACGTTCTAAATGGCTTAGGAACACGTGGCGTGATGCTTGCACCGGATATGGCAAAAATGTTATTTGAACACATTGAATATCAAATTCCTTTAGATAAAGAAATCGATATAAAGCGTTTCAAAAAAATTAGTTGGGATTAATGTTTATGTTCTTTCCAATTTTTGTCATAATGAACAAACATATTAATCCAAATGTTTCTAGATAAACGAAGAATAATTGGAAACGTAACCACCAATGTAACAACTATAGCAATAAACGAATGCAGTAAACCCAATCCAATAAAAACATTTGAAATAATAAAAGCAGCAACGGCAAATGCAATACTTAAACCATAACTAACATACATTGCTCCATAAAAAAATGAAGGTTCCATTTTATATCGAGTGCCACAATGGCTACAAGTTTCATGCATTTCAAAAATTTTACCCATTTTAAATGGATTTTTTTCCAAATACATACTTTCTTCTTGGCATTTAGGACAACTTCCTGTTAAAATGCTATTCAATTTGGATCCTTTTTTTAACATTTGCAAAAATTTTATACAAAGGTATCTTTTTCAAAGATTAACCAATGTAACATTAGTCACAATATTATGCTGAATATACACAATTTATCGGTTTCCTTTGGAGGAACATTTTTATTTGAAGAAGTCACTTTCCGTTTAGGATCTGGTGACAGAGTTGGACTAGTGGGAAAAAATGGTGCCGGTAAATCAACCATGCTCAAAATTCTGGCAGGCGATTTCAAACCCGATTCCGGAAGCATTGCCACCGAAAAAGAAGTAAAAATGGGTTTCCTTCGCCAAGATATTGATTTTGAGCAAGGAAGAACTGTTTTAGAAGAAGCCTATCAAGCCTTCGAAGAAATCAAAAAAACCGAAAGAAGAATTGATGAAATCAACCATCAATTAGCCACCAGAACCGATTATGAAAGTCAAACCTATTCTGAATTAATCGACGAATTGAGCGATGTAAATCATCATTACGAAGTTTTAGGCGGATACAATTATGTGGGCGATACCGAAAAGATTTTATTAGGTTTAGGTTTCAAACGTGAAGATTTTGAAAATCAAACCGAAACGTTTTCCGGTGGATGGCGAATGCGGATTGAATTAGCCAAATTACTTTTGCAATCTAACGATATTTTGCTACTCGATGAGCCAACCAACCACCTCGATATCGAAAGTATCATTTGGTTAGAAAGCTTTTTACGCAATTTTCAGGGCGTAGTCGTAATTGTTTCACACGATAAAATGTTTTTGGATAATGTAACCAATCGAACCATCGAAATTTCACTCGGAAAAGCTTACGATTTCAACAAACCGTATTCACAATATTTAGTTTTAAGAGAAGAAATTCGCGAAAAGCAATTGGCAACCCAAAAAAACCAAGCCAAAAAAATTGAAGAAACCGAAAAATTAATCGAAAAATTCCGAGCCAAAGCTTCCAAAGCATCGATGGCTCAATCGTTAATTAAAAAACTCGATAAAGTAGAGCGAATTGAAGTGGATGAAGACGATAATTCCGTGATGAATATCTCATTTCCCGTTTCGCAAACGCCCGGTCGAGTAGTCATCGAAGCCGAAAATGTTACCAAAGCCTATGGAGACAAAACCATTCTAAAAGATATTTCCTTGTTGGTTGAACGTGGAAGCAAAATCGCTTTTGTTGGTCAAAATGGTCAAGGAAAATCAACGTTTATCAAAGCCATCGTCAACGAATTCAAATACCAAGGCTCAATAAAACTCGGACATAACGTGCAATTGGGTTATTTTGCCCAAAATCAAGCAGAATATTTAGACGGCGAAATCACGTTATTAGAAACAATGGTCAATGCCGCAACCGACAGCAATCGTTCCAAAGTTCGCGATATGTTAGGTTCATTTTTGTTCCGTGGTGATGATGTAGAAAAAAAGGTAAAAGTGCTTTCTGGAGGCGAGCGAAACCGTTTGGCTTTATGCAAACTTTTATTGCAACCCATCAATGTTTTGTTAATGGATGAGCCAACCAATCACTTAGATATTAAATCAAAAAATGTTCTAAAAGCAGCTCTAAATAAATTTGAAGGAACCTTACTGTTGGTTTCTCACGACCGTGATTTTTTACAAGGCATGGCCAATGTGGTATATGAATTCAAAGACCAAAAAATCCGCGAATATTTAGGCGATATCAACTTTTTCTTGGAACAACGCAACGCAATGAATATGCGTGAAATCGAGAAAAAAGATGTTGTAGCCAATACAAATTCCAACAAAGATTCAAAATCCATATCCTACGAAGATCAAAAGAAAAGCAAATCGCTTCAAAACCGTTTGAGTAAGATTGAAAGTCAAATTAAACAACTCGAAATCGACATTCAAAACGACGACAAAGCGTTGGCTTCCAATTACGACAAACACATTGAAGATGCCAATTTCTTTGTGGCTTACAACAAGAAAAAACAAGAATTAGACAAATTATTAGAAGACTGGGAAGTAGTTCAAGGCGAGATTGATGCTATGTAGCCAATCCAGCTTTCCGTTCCAAGTTTTTATGTTTTTTGCCAAAAATTTATCAGGGTTACAAGAGCTTCCGTTGGTCGCTTTGTAACCCTGTAAATTTTAAGGCAAAAAACACAAAAAGCTTTCCACTGCAATCTGGGCTAGGGGTTGCGGGTTTGAAAGTTACGGGTTGCGGGTTTCGAGTTTCAAGTCACTTTAACTAATACAAGTTTTCATAATCTTTGTGCCTTTCTTTCTTTGTGGCAAAAAAGTCACTGTCTTAGTCTACTTTTGTCATTCTGAAAGATGACGAAGTCGAAAAAAGACACGAGCGATAGCGAACTGGCGAAGCAATCTCCCGCCTACGCGGGCAAAACCCGTAACCCGCAACCTTCAAACCCGCAACTATTTAAACGGATTCCTCTCCTTCCATTCCGTCTCCGGTTCCAAATAACAAAACAACTGCTCCATTTTTTTATTAATCAATCCATTCGAATGCTGAATGTAGCCCACCATTTCCTCCGGTTTTGCTCCAACAGAACTTTTAATTTCCAAAGCAGTTCTGGCAAAAATAATTTCTTTGAAACCTTTATTTATTGAATAAGCAATCATATCATACAACATATTCAAATACAACATTTTTTCCCGCTGAATCGTTTCATCATAACCTAAAAAATAGGTGTCCATCTGACTTCCGTTTTTTATCAACGTATTAAAACCGATTAGTTTTTCATTTTCAAAATAGCCGTAGAACAAAAATTTATCTTTTAATTCCGATTTCATCACGCCAAAATGATTCTTAGCCAAAAAGAATGTATTAAAAGGAGCGTTTTTTGCCACGTGAAAATACAATGCAAAAATTGTTTCTTCCAGAGCAATAATTTCTTCCAAACTCATTTTTCGCTTTTCAATTCCTTCGGCTTTTTTACGACACCGTTTGTATTGATCTCGGTATTTTTTGGAAAGAGCAGCAACGTAATCATCAAAGGATAACCAATTTTCAGAAACCTTGAAAACCATATTCGGTTGTGTAGAAAATTGATAAAACGGTTCAAAATCTTTCTCAGGAAAATGATTGATTTCAGTTTTGTCAAAATCTTTATAAGTCGTGAGATGAACTTTTTTGCCTTTCTTTTTCAAACTCAACTTGATTTCCAATTCAGCTTGACGAAGTAGTTCAATTCCTTTCTCTATTTCAATTTCATCCGAAAATGAAAAAGCATTTTGACCCGTAAGCATATTATTTCCGATAAACAAAACGTGCGAACAAAAGTTTTTAAATATAAAATTCCTAACTGCTGTTTTTACACATTTATCTCTTTCACCAAACGATTCCAATTTATTTAAATCTAAGAATTGAGCAAGAGCAATTCCGACCAATTTATCATTTTTGTAAAAACTGATAAAAAAGCAATCCATATTTGTGGGCTTAGACTGTTCTAAAACAGCTAAATATTCTTTCGACAAAAAGATGTTGGATGTGGCTAATGCATTCCAATCACTTGGCAAATCATTAGTAGAAGAAACTATTTTGAACAAACAGGAAGATTCCAAATGAAGAATATTAATTTTAAGCGTTAAAGTTAAAGTTTGACAAAGAATAATAAATGTTATTTAACTTTATATAAATAAAAAAATTATGAAAATATATACTGAAAAAACAATTCAAGATGAACTTGAACAATTAAACGAATGGAAATTTAAAAATAATTTAATCCAAAAAGACTTTGAATTTAAAGGTTTTTCTAACGCTTTAGCATTTATTGTCCAAATAGGAATTTTGGCGGAAAAGCAAAATCACCATCCGGAAATTAAAAACGTGTACAACAAAGTTTCGCTTCGATTAACTACGCACGATAGCGATGGAGTAACCGAAAAAGATATTAAATTGGCCTCAGCTATTGATAAAATTTAAACCCAACCGCAAACAATTGCTCCCATGATTGTCATCACTACAGTCCAATAACCACTGTGGATTAAAATATATTTCCAAGATTTTCTTTCAAACAAACCATTGATAGCAATTAGTGGAAATGCAAGAAATAACCCGGACATAAATCCATGCAATGCACCATGTTTAAACGTTCTAAAAGCAGTGCCATAGTCGGCCATAAATGCACCATAAGAGGGTAGGGCAGAGTCTACCAATTGCGGTCCGCCAATCATTCCTAAAGCACCAAATTGGTGAATTGTTAAAAGTTGCATGACCATGCCAATCATAACGGAAAAAATGTAAGTAAGTCCAAAAATTTTAACCATACTGCCTTTTTTCAAATCTTCTTCGGTTAAGCCGGTTTCTTTCATCCAAGCTTTTCCAAACAAAGGGCCATACCAAACAAATCCAACAAGCAATGTGGTTAATGCGGCCACAAAAACAGGGTAAAAGTTCATTTCCATACGATAAGAGTTTTTGATTAGTAACTCAAATGTAGAATTTTATTAAATAACTTGTTGTAGAAATGATAAAAAAAAGTGTTAGGAATTATTAAAAAGATAAACTTCCTGCCAATTCTCTTAAACTTATTTCAGATTGTTTTGTCTGCAATTCTGCCGATGTTAGACGAATTACTGCATTGCCATAATTTTCCTGAGCCGTTCTAAATTCTATTGGGGCAACAGAGCCAATTTTGAATTTTTCTAACGTGATTTCCAAATTTTGTTTGGCAATTCCTTCATTTTTTCTTTCCAACTCAAGTAATGAAAGATTAGAAAGATAAGATTGATATAATGAAGCAACTTGTGATTGAATTAGTTGTGATTGTCTTTCAATTTGCAATTGTGTATTTTCTAATTGAATTTTGGCTACTTTTTCGTTTCGGTTTTGATTGAAACCGTCAAATATGTTTAAAGTTGCTGTAAAACCGTAGTTAAAGTTACGACCTGTCGATTCTGTTACGAAACCAAAAGGGGATTGCGAACGAACTAAGTTATAACCACCCAAAAGGCTCACCGTTGGTAAGCGATTGGCTTTGACTTGCTTTAATTCGTACTCTTGAATTTTTTTGTTGATATATTGAATTTGAAGTTGTGGATTTTGTTTTTCGGCAGATGAAAGAAGATCTGGCAATAGTAACGAATTGTCTATTGAAATGACATCAGAAACTTTAAAATCGGTGTCTAACGGACGAACTAAAAGTTCATTTAACATTACTTTTGAAATCCCGTATTGCTCTAGCAATAGAATTTTTGTAGATTGATCGGCGTTCAAATCAACTTCGGCATTTAGCACTTCCAATTTAGATGCTTTTCCAATTGTAAAACGATTTTTTGCCGTATTCAACCTAAATTCTGAAACGGAAATAATGCTGTCAATCATTTTAAGTTGTTGCTGCTGAGTGGATAAGGTGAAATATGTTTGATAAACTGCACTAACTTTGCTCAATACTGAAAGTTTTAATTCGGTTGCTCCCAAATTTTGCAATTCTTTTAGCTGATTATGACGAGCAAACATTCTAAAACCATCAAAAATGGTCCATTCTATTCCAACACCATAATTAATATTTACGTTTTGAGCACCATCAATTTCAATTTCCGCTCCACTGGCTTGTGTTTGTGTTTGGTTTAAAATGGTGTTGTTGTTAGTTATGGTTCCGTTAATATTTGGCAACATTCCTGCATTCCCAATGGTCACATTTTCTTCATCAATTTTCAATTCATTTTTAGCAATGCGAATATCAAAATTATTTTCAAGTGTCTGGGCAACCGCTTCTTCAAGCGTTAAAATAGGTTGAACTTGGCTCCAAGCAGGAAATCCAATCAACAAAACTATGTAGGATAAAAGTATTTTTTTCATAATTACTTTAAACAGATTCTTTATCGTATTGGTCTAAATTATCAAATTCCGGACGGTGTTTTTTCTCTCTAGACCACATTAAATAAACAGCCGGAATTACATAAAGAGTTAAAATTAAGGAGAATACGGTTCCGCCAACAATTACAATTCCCATTCCCATTCTGCTTTGCGATGCTGCTCCTATTGAAACAGCGATTGGCATGGCTCCTAATGCCAGCGTTAAACTTGTCATTAAAATTGGTCGTAGTCTGGATTCTGAGGCTTCCATTACAGCATCGTATTTGGATTTTCCTTGTTCGCGTAATTGGTTGGCAAATTCTACAATTAAAATTCCATTTTTGGTCACCAAACCAATTAACATGACCGTTCCGATTTGACTAAAAATATTCCATGTTTGTCCGAATAACCATAGTGAAAACAATGCTCCTGCAACGGCCATCGGAACAGTTAATATGATGATAAACGGATCAACAAAACTTTCAAACTGCCCGGCTAAAATGAGGAAAATCAATAATAGAGCTAATCCGAAAGCAAACATCGTATTTGAACTACTTTCGGCAAAATCTCTTGACTCTCCACCTAAATCGGTTGTAAAGGATTCGTCTAACACTTTTTCTTTGATGCGTTCCATGGCATCAATTCCGTCGCCAATACTTTTTCCTGGTGCTAATCCCGCAGAAACGGTGGCAGACATATATCTATTATTATGAAACAATTGTGGTGGACTGCTTTGTTCCTGAATTGTCACTACATTATCTAACTGAATGAGTTGTCCGCTGCTGCTTCGCACAAAAATTGAGGCTAAATCCATCGGTTGATCGCGGTCTTTTTTATCAAATTGACCAAGCACTTGGTATTGTTTTCCATTCATTAAAAAATAGCCAAAACGTTGTCCGCTCAACGAAAGTTGAATGGTTTGTGCAACATCTAAAACAGAAACGCCTAACGATTCTGCTTTTTCTCGGTTTATGGTGATATAAATTTCAGGTTTATTAAATTTTAAATTTACATCCGTTATTGAGAATGTTGGATCTTTTGTAGCTTCTTCCATGAATTCCGGAATTTTTTCTTCCAGCATTTGAAAGTTTTTTGCTTGAATGATAAATTGCACGGGTAATCCACCTCGACGGTTAACAGAAATAGTTGGCTGTTCTGAAACAGAAGTTTTGGCGTCATTATAATTTTTGGTTAAACCTGTAAGTTGTTGTGCAATTTCTTTTTGTGAACGTTCTCTATCTGATGGGTCGACCAAAGATAGTCGAGCAAAACCTCTATTTACAGAACCTGCACTAAATCCCGGCGAGGTTACAATTAAACTCACATTCTTTTCGGGTATAGAATCGGTTATTAATTTTGAAACATCTTGCATAAAACGATCCATATAATCGTAGGTGGCTCCTTCTGGTCCTGTAACATTCAACAAAATCATGCTTCTGTCGTCATACGGAGCTGTTTCTTTTTGAAGAATGTTATAAAATAAAACAGATAATCCCAAACAAGCAATTAAAATTGGAAAACTAAGCCATTTTTTTGCCATGAATTTTTCTAATGAACGAGCATATCCTTTATTTAAATTTACATAAAAAGGTTCGGTCATTTCATAGAATTTGGAGCGTTTTTGTTTTCCTCCTTTCATTAAATAGGCATTTAACATAGGCGTTAAGCTCAATGAAACAAAGGCAGAAATGAGCACGGCTGCTCCTATGACAATGCCAAATTCACGGAATAATTGTCCCACAAAACCTTCTAAAAAGATAATTGGAAGAAAAACGGCAGCTAATGTAACTGAGATGGAAATTACAGCAAAGAAAATTTCATTAGAACCTTTAATGGCGGCTTCGATGGGCGACATGCCTTCTTCTACTTTTTTAAAGATGTTTTCGGTTACCACAATTCCATCGTCCACAACAAGTCCGGTTGCTAATACAATTGCCAATAAAGTCAATACATTAATAGAAAATCCACAAACATACATAATAAAAAATGTTGCTATTAACGACACCGGAATGTCAATTAACGGACGAAATGCAATGGCCCAATCTCTAAAGAATAAATAGATTACCAATGTAACCAAAAGTAAAGCAATTAATAAAGTTTCGGCAACTTCTAAGATTGCTTTTTTGATAAAAATTGTAGTGTCAATTGCTACATTGAGTTCAAATTCTTTAGGTAAATCTTTTTTAAGTTGTTCATATTGGGTGTAAAATTCTTCAGATATATCAAGATAATTTGTTCCGGGTTGAGGCGTTATAGCCAATCCGATCATTGTTTGTCCTGAATCACTTAATCGGGTTTCAAGATTTTCGGCTTCCAAACTGGCTTTGGCAACATCGCTTAATCGAACAATTTTATCGCCTTCAGATTTTATAATTATGTTGTTGAAATCTTCTTCGGTGGTTAGATTTCCTAATGTTTTAACCGTTAATTCTGTATTATCGCCAGTTAATTTCCCGGATGGAAGTTCTACATTTTGTTTGTTTAACGCATTTAAAATATCGGAGGCAGTGCATCCATAGGCCGACAGTTTTATAGGATCTATCCACAACCGCATAGCATATTTGCGTTCTCCCCAAATGCGAACACTACTAACTCCAGGAATGGTTTGAAGTCGTTGCAAAATTACATTTTCGGCATAATCAGTAAGTTCCAACACATTTTTGTTGTCACTTTTCATGGTCATTGTCAAAATAGGGTCGGAGTCGGCATCTGCTTTAGAAACAACAGGTGGAGCAGTTAAATCTTGAGGTAGACTTCTCACGGCTTGTGAAACTTTGTCTCGCACATCATTCGCTGCTTCTTCAAGATTTTTGTCTAAATTAAATTCGATAGAAATTACACTACTCCCTTGTGCACTGGTTGATGAAATATTTCGAATACCATCAATTGAGTTGATGGCTTTTTCAAGAGGTTCAGTAATTTGTGATTCAATAATATCTGCATTGGCACCGGTGTAGCTGGTTTGCACGGTAATTTGTGCCGGATCAATCGACGGAAATTCGCGAACGCCCAAATAAGTATAGCCGATTATTCCAAAAAGAACAATCATGAGATTCATTACGATGGCAAGAACAGGTCGTTTTATGCTTAATGTAGATAAACTCATACGATTTAGTTTTGGATTAGTTTCAATTTAACCGGAGCTCCCACTTTGATAGCCATGATTCCTGATGTAATTAATGTGTCTCCCACTTTTAAACCTGAAGTAACCAAAATTTCTTTTTCTGTTCTGTTGGCTGTTTCTATTATAACTTCTTTTGCTTTTCCATTTTCAGTAATAAAAACTTTCTTTCCGTTTTGAATTGGAATGATAGATTCTGTTGGAATGAGAATGGCATCGCTTAATTCTTCTAGCGGTAATGAGATATTTGCAAATGTACCAGGAAGAAGTTTTCCCTCTTTATTTTCGGCAATTGCTCTAATTTGAAGTGTTCTGGTTGTTTGCTCAACAGCAGGTTCTAAGGCATAAATTTTAGCTGAATAAATTTCTTTGCTTCCGGCTGTTGTAAAGGTTATATTTGAATTGTTTTTCATTAACGAAGCATATTTTTCCGGAATTGAAAATGTAATTTTAACTTGTGATGTATTTACCAATTTGGCAATTAAAGTTGTTGGCGTTACATATGTTCCCGGAGAAATGGAACGCAATCCAATTTTTCCTGAAAAAGGTGCTACAATTGAAGTTTTTGCAATTTGTGCTTGAATAAGTTGTGTTTGCGATTTTGTTGATTGAAATTCTGCAGAAGCCACATCATATTCTTCTTGGCTAATGGCTTCTTTTTGTAAAAGTAGTTTGGCTCTTCGCTCATTTTCAGAAGCAAGTGATTGTCTGGTTTTTGCTTGAGCTAATTGTGCTCTTAATTCAATATCGTTTACTTTTATTAGTTGTTTTCCTTTTGTGACATAGCTTCCTTCTTCAAAATAAATGCCTTGTACTACGCCTGATACCTCACTTCGCAACTCAATTTGTTCATTGGCATCGATGCTTCCTGAGAGAGTGAGTTGATTTGAAAATTTATTGGGTTTAAGTATAATTCCATTCACGGTTGAAATCGATTTTGGAGCACCAGCCTTTTGATTAGATTTTTCATTTTGACTTTTATTGCTAATTACTCTGTAGATAATTAAGGCTAGTAAACCGCCTATTAAAAGAAAAATAATAATGTTTTTTAGTTTCATAGTAAAGAGAGAATAGTTTTAATCATAAATTTTGGCTTTTACAAATG
The DNA here is from genome assembly GCF_057652995.1 of Flavobacterium sp. T50_26. Classification (NCBI taxonomy): domain Bacteria; kingdom Pseudomonadati; phylum Bacteroidota; class Flavobacteriia; order Flavobacteriales; family Flavobacteriaceae; genus Flavobacterium; species Flavobacterium sp. T50_26. The sequence goes on along the minus strand of NZ_JBYFCC010000001.1, from coordinate 144,008 downwards.
TACCTTTTCAAAAGCAAAAAGTTTTTGTGGTTAATTTTTATTTAACATTTGTATATACATATTTAACATTTTTGAAAATTTGGGAATTCTTTTAATTTCACAAAGCAAGAGGATTTTATTTTTTATTAAAAATTATGCTTGTAATTGTAAGAAAAGAAATTTAAAACATTCAATATAGTGCGTTTTATCGATTATATTTGCATTTTGTCGAATTGTTTTTCTATATTTACTAAGTCAAACCCCAAATTTAACTAAAGATGAAAAATTTTACACTATCAATTCTTTTACTTTGCTTTACCTTTTTAGGTTATGCAGAGGTGTCAACTTCAGAAAGAGAAGCTCTTATAAAAATTAATCAATCAACTAACGGAAGCCAGTGGAAAATCAAATGGGATTTAGCTGCAGAAACGTCAACTTGGTATGGTGTTAAGATTAAAGATAATAAAGTGGTTGGTTTAGCTTTACCAAACAATAACTTGGATGGTCAAATTCCAACCGAAATTTCTAAATTGCAGTATTTGGAAACTATTAATCTATTTAAAAATAATATTTCCGGTAATTTACCTGCTTCAATAGGTGATTTAAAAAGTCTTCAAGCGTTGAATATTTCGTTCAATAAATTATCAGGTTCTATCCCTGCTTCAATCGGAAAAGCAACTTCATTGAAGGTTATTGAGTTGTATATGAATTCGTTAACCGGTTCGCTGCCACAAGAAATAGGACAATTAACGCAATTAGAAAATCTTTCTCTATTTAATAATTCATTGCAAGGAGAATTACCAAGTTCATTATATAGCTTAAAAAACTTAAAAGTTTTGATGCTGAATAGCAATAATTTTTCAGGTAAATTAAGTTATGAAATTGAGAATTTAAAATCTCTTGAAAACTTAAGTTTATTTGAAAACAACTTTGTTGGACAGGTTCCTTTTGAAATTGAGAAACTAGACAACTTAAAAGAAATGAATATATCTTACAACAAATTCAATGGATTGATTTCATATGCTTTGGCTAAGAAAGATACTTTCCAAATGACGATGTTAAACGATAAAGGAGTTGCGGTACGTTTACCGTTGATTACCGACAATACTGGAGTAGTAGGTACTCCGGATTAATTTTCCAAAACACAAATACCAACCCCACTAAAAAACTTGCTGTCCCCAAATGGCAAGTTTTTTTATTTTGTTACTATGGCAATGTGCCAATGTGGTAATTAGTCAATGTGGTAATGAGATAATTAGTGAATGGATAGCGACCTTATTCTTCTAAACTATTTTTGTAGTTTGAGAAAGAGTGGATCTTAGAAAAGTAATATCTTTTTCCTGCACACTGTTTTAATACATTATCTATTCTTTTTCTTTGGTTAGGAGGAAGAGTTGGCTAATCTGAAGCTAATCTTATTTCCAAAAGAATGCATACAAGAAGACTAAAACTATCATCACAGCAAACGCACTGATATTGAATGTTGAACTGGTTTTAAAGGTTTCTTTTCGTAATTCAAATCCTTTGCTGTCATCAACACCTTTGTTTTGAAACCAACTGATTAAGGCGATAATTGCCATTGTGAGTAAGGTGGTGTAACCCATTTGATCTAAAAATGGTACACTTGGGAAAATGCCTTCCATTGAAGTTCCGGTTGCCCATCCTTTCGGACCAATTTTAAAGAACATAGCGATTGGAATAGACAATAATGCTCCCCAAATTGCTGCTTTGTTTGTGGTTTTTTTCCAAAACAGACCTAACACGAAAATGGCTAAAATTCCCGGACTTACCACACCGGTATATTCTTGAATAAATTGAAATGCTTGGTTAATTCCTCCTAATAACGGAGCAACAATAGCTCCAATAGCCAAAGCAACAGCAGCAGTAATTCTGCCTACTTTTACCGTGTTTTTATCATCAGAATTTTTATTAATGTATTGTTTATAAATATCCATCGTAAAAATGGTTGAAGTAGAATTCAGCATCGAAGCTAATGACGAAACTATTGCCGCTGTTAATGCCACAAAAGCCAATCCTTTAAGACCGGTTGGTAAAAATTGAATTAGCCACGGATATGCCTTGTCAGCTGCCGCATCACTCGGAATATTGATTAATCCATCTGCTCCTAGACGAGCTAACATTTCGGGATCATTTACAATTACATAGGCCGCTATTCCCGGAATTACTACGATGAATGGAATTAATAATTTTAGAAAAGCAGCCAATAAAATTCCTTTTTGAGCTTCTTTTAATGATTTTGCGGCTAACGCTCGTTGAATGATGTATTGATTGAATCCCCAATAGTATAAATTCGCTACCCAAAGTCCCCCAATTAAAACGCCAATTCCCGGTAAGTTGATGTATTCCGGATTCGATTCATCCAGAATCATTGAGAATTTTTTAGGAGCTTTGTCATAAATGATGCCTAAACCTTCCATCATTCCTTCTCCGTTAGAAACCGTGTTTAAGGCTAAATAGGTTGTGGCTAAACCTCCAAAAACAAGGAAAACTACTTGTATAGCATCTGTCCAAGCTATCGAAGCTAATCCGCCATACAATGAATAAGCCGCAGCAAAAAGTGACAATCCGATAATCGCCCACATCATATCAACACCCATTACGGTATTCATCGCCAACGCACCTAAATATAACACAGAAGTGATGTTGACAAACACGTACAACGCCACCCAAAAAACGGCTAAAATTGTTTTTAAATTGGTGGAAAATCGTTTTTCAACAAATTCAGGGATGGTATAAATTCCTTTTTCTATAAAAATGGGAAGAAAATATTTTCCCACAATAATTAACGTAATGGCTGCCATCCATTCATACGAAGAAATAGCTAAACCTACTGCAAAACCTGAACCTGACATTCCAATGAATTGCTCGGCAGAGATATTAGCTGCTATTAGCGAAGTTCCAATTGCCCACCAGGGTAATGATTTACTGGCTAAGAAATAATCTTCTGCATTTTTTTGATGTCCTTTTTTATCGCGAGACATCCAAAGTCCGACTCCTAAAATTAAGATAGCATAGCAAACAAAAACAATGTAATCTAATGTTTCAAAACCTGTATTCATGGAAAAAGGGTTAGTTTATTATTTTAATTTATAATGCAATGTAGGTAATTCTCTCAAAACAGCGGCACTTTTTTCCGGAGAAATGTCTCGTTGAGCTTCGCCGAGCATTTCATAACCTACCATGAATTTTTTTACCTTTGCACTTCGCAATAAGGGCGGATAAAAATGCATGTGAAAATGCCATTCCGGATGAGCCAAACGGTCTGTTGGTGCTTGATGAATTCCGGACGAATAGGGGAAAGAGGTTTCAAAAAGATTGTCATATTTAACGGTAATCTTTTTTAAAATTTCGGCAAATGCAACCGTTTCTTCCTTCGTCATCGCAATGATGGTTCCGAAATGTCTTTTGCTGATAATCATTGTTTCATACGGCCAAGTTGCCCAAAACGGAACGACTACAGCAAAATGATTATTTTCCCAAACCAAACGTTCTTTTGATTTTAATTCTTCGTCCAAATACTCTTTTAATAGGCTGACTTTATGTTGCTCGTAATATTTCTCAAGATTTTTTTGTGTTTTTTCCACTTGGGTTGGTAAGGACGATTGAGCCCAAATTTGTCCGTGTGGATGTGGATTACTGCAACCCATCACTGCTCCTTTGTTTTCAAAAATTTGAACATGGTTGATGAAATCGTAATTGCCTAATTCAATGTATTGCTCTTTCCACGTTTGAATAACCTTTTCAATATCAGCCACTTCCATTTCTGGAATTGTTAAATTGTGTTTGGGTGAAAAGCACACTACTTTATTGATTCCTCTTTCCGGTTTGATTTTAAAAAGAGATGAAGTAGAAGCATTGGTTTGTTCGACTTCTTCGTTTAATAAAGCCGAAAAATCGTTTTCAAACACATAGCAATCGGTATAATCAGGGTTTTTTGTTCCATTCGAACGTTCATTTCCGGGACACAAATAGCAGGTTGGGTCATATTCCGGAAGCGATTCGGTAGAATGAGTTTCTTTTTGACCTTGCCATGGACGTTTGGTGCGATGGGGAGAAACTAAAATCCATTCATCTAAGAGTGGGTTGTAACGGCGGTGTGGGTGTTCGTTGGTGTTAAAACTTTGCATAGTGTATTTTTCTCGCAAAGACGCAAAGACGCAAATTAAAGTTGTTGTCTAAGTTCTTTTTTTGGTTTATTGTTGCATTATGTTTTCTCGCAAAAACTCAAATTATAATTGTTGTCTATGGTCTTGTTTTTGGTTTCTCGCAAAGACGCAAAATGAAATTATTGTCGATGATCTTTTATTTATTTATTTTCGTTTTAACTTTAGAAGTTCCTTTAGCGATTTTTACTTTGTAATGATTCAATCTAATGCCGAATTTTTGTAAATAAGCTTCTGAAATTTTTTCAAAGAGCGTTTCTTCGCTTCCTTTTTCAACTAAGTTGATTGAGCAACCGCCAAAACCGCCTCCCATCATTCGTGAACCGATGACTTGCTTTTCGTTTCTAACAAAATCAACTAAAAAATCAACTTCTTCGCAGCTTACTTCGTATTCTTTTGATAAACCTTCGTGGGTTTCAAACATTAATTTGCCCAGTTCTTCAAAATTATTTCTGTCTAAGGCATACACCGCTTCATTCACCCTTCGGATTTCATTTATCACAAAATGGCATCGGTTATAAATCGTTTCGCCTAATTCTTCTTTCAATTCATTCAATTGAGCTTTTGTGCAATCTCTGAATGTATTTACGTATGTGAATCGATTCTTTATAATCGCTAACCCTTTTTCTACTTCTTCTCTTCGGGTGTTGTAGCCGGAGGTAAGGTGCGTGTGCTTTACGTTACTGTCGATTAAAAGTAAGGAATATTTTTTAAAATCTGCCGAATGGTATTCATGTTCCAACGAAGTGCAATCTAATTTGATTACTTTGTTTTTTTTGCCAAACACACTGGCAAATTGATCCATAATGCCGCATTTTACACCCACAAAAGTATGTTCAGATTTTTGACCCATCAGAGCAATTTCTTCTCTAGATAAGCCTAATTTGAATAGTTTGTTCAAGGCATAGCCAAATCCGCATTCTAATGCTGCCGACGATGAAAGTCCTGCTCCCATTGGAATAGTACTGCTAAACACAATGTTAATTCCTTTTAATGAAAAGTTGCGTTCTTTGAGTTGATGTAAAACCCCTAACATGTAGTTGACCCACATTTTGTTTACGGGTTTTAGGTCGTCTTTCCAGTTGAATTGATAGGATTCGTTTAAGTCTTTTGCTACCAACGTACATTCATCTGTTTTAGAAACTGAAACTGCAAAGCAAATGTATTTGTTGATGGCAGCCGGTAATACAAAACCATCATTATAATCAACGTGTTCACCGATAATATTGATTCTTCCCGGAGAAAGAAAAACTGCTTCCGGTTCGTGTTGGAAAATTGTTTTAAAATGTTCCGTCGTAGCGGAAATTAATTTCTTCTTCATCTTATTTCAGTTCAAGCGTAGCTTCTTTCAGGTTTGCTGATTTGGCTATTATTTTTATTGATTTTTTAAAGTTTTTAGTACGAAGTAAAATCGTAGCAATACCCGCTTCTGCAGCAATTGGATTTTGTCCGATTAACTCGGCATTTTCTCCTTCAATTGAAAATTCTACTGAATTAGTTGCATCCGAAACAATGGTTCCGTTTGCATCCATAATTGAAGCATAAATAAATACAACATCAGGAAATTCCGGATTGATTTTTACATTTGATTCATCAAAAGTCAACTGAATTGAACTTGCTTCTTCAGCTGATTTCACAACATGTTCCGATACTTTTTTACCATCTAAAAATCCTTCTGCTCTTAGTGTTCCTTTTTGAAAGGATGGAATTTTAAACACAAAAGGAGGATGAGGTAATTCTTCTGAAAATTCAGTTAATGATGGTTTTTGTTTTCCAACTAATTCATTATTTAAATACAACGCCACTTCATCGCAATTACTATAAACGGTTACATCCAAACTTGATTTTTCATTCCAATAATTAGCAATGTAAACCATTGGACCGGAAACTAAATCATCATTTAATTTTATTGATGGTGAACGTTGACTTTGATAGAAATAATGAGCAAATTTTGGTATTCTGAAAATATCGCTAATTCCCGAGCTTTCAATATCATCGGCATAACCACGGTTATAATCAAACATTAGCCAATTGGCTTGACCAATCGTGTGTTTTCCTTTTAAATTTGAATTGAAGGCTTCCTGATAATTGAAGGCTTGTTGCAACAACCGTTTTTCGCCAAAACCACGCAATTGACGGCTCGTGCGTTCGTCTTCTTTTAAATTTGAATAGGCAGTTTGGTTGAAGCCTGCATTTTGAGCATAATATTCCCAATCACCATATTCGGCAATAAATATTTTGCGGTTTCCTTTTTCATAATTATTCCAATAGTCGGGTGCTTTCCCGTGTTGGCGGGCCGGAATGTAAATGTCATAATTCGGATTGTCTATCCAACCAGCTGTGTAAACATGAGCATAAGGCAATTCCGCTTTTAAAATTTCATTGGCTTTTTTCATGTACGGTTCTTTGATGTCACTTTCGTTCAGCGAAACTTCCCAAAAAATAATGCTTGGATGATTTCTATCTCTTCTTGAAAAATCACGGATTTCCTGATAGGAGTTTTCAATGAATTTTTCATCCCCAACAAATTGCCAACCGGAGATGCAATTCATTACTAACAGTCCCACTTCGTCACATGCATTCAAGAACGCTTCTGTTTGTGGATAATGCGACAACCGAACAAAATCGAAACCGGCATTTTTGATTTTAACGGCATCGCGGTAATTGGCTTCGTCCGAAAGTGCATACCCGATGTATGGGTATTCCTGGTGGCGATTGGTTCCGTTGATGAATAATTTTTTATCATTCAAATAGAAACCATCGGCTTTTAGTTCTGCTTTGCGAATGCCGGTTTTAATGGTTTGGCTGTCTACAGTACTGTTTTCGGAAATCAAATTGACTTCTACTTCATACAAATCAGGATTTTCAATTCCCCATAACGATGGATTTGAAATTTCAATGTTTTGGATGATCGATTGATCGGATTTGGAAGCAATCATCACTTCTTTGGATGTAAATTCTGTTTTTTTATTTTTAGACGAAAAGGCAATTCCTAACTTAATTTTTTTAGGTTCATCGGTTTCATTTTTTACATGTACTTTGATGATTCCGCTCGCTTTTTCTTTGGATATTTTATCAAAATGAACCAGAATTCCACCACCATTCGTTTGATTGGCATGCACCGCATCGGTGATGTAAACCGAATTTGTTTTTAGTAAATAGACATTCCGGTAGATTCCGCCATAATAATTGAAATCTAATGTTTTTAAGGTTTTTCCGGGTGGGATTTGCGGATTGTCTTCGTTGTTAACTTTGATAATTATTGTGTTGTTTTTTTCTTGAACAAAATCGGTTGCATCCACTGTAAACGGTAAGTAGCCGCCTTGGTGATGGGTTACGAATTTTCCGTTTATCCACACCCAGGCTTCGTGCATGACACCTTCGAAATAGAGGAATACTTTTTCGTTTTCTGTTTTTTCTACATCAAATTTCTTTTGATACCAACAATCGCCTTGCCATTGGTTGTTGACTACTAAAGGTTCAATTTGTGCGGTGTGTGGAATGGATACTTTTTCCCAATTTAATGAAGTGGAATCTTTTGTAAATGTCCAATCGGAACCAAAGTTGGTTTTTGTGCGATTGGAATTGATTACTTCTTTGCCACAGGAAAAAAGGAAAAGGGAACTTAGAAATAATAGTAGGTGTTTTTTCATTTTACTGAATGATGATAATTTATTTTGAATAATAATTTTTAAGTCGTTTCACTCCTTTGTTTTTTTACTACTGATCTTACTGATTAAGCCGATTGGTAGGGATTAACACTTTAGTTTTTTTATTTTTTACCATATAAGTAATATAAGCAATATAAGTTTTAAGTGGTTTCACTCCTTGGTTTTTTTCCACGGATCTTACTGATTAAACGGATTGGAAGGTGTGAATACTTTTGCTTTTTTATTTTTTTACCATATAAGTAATATAAGCAATATAAGTTTTAAGTGGTTTCACTCCTTGGTTTTTTTGCCACGGATCTTACTGATTAAACGGATTGGTGCTGATTTATTTTTTTATTTTTGAACATATAAGTAATTTGAGTTTTAGGTCGTTTCACTCCTTGTTTTTTTTTCGCCACGGATTTTACTGATTAAACGGATTTTATTAGTCTTTGAACGCATCTAAAGCGGGTGAAGGTTTTCCGTCGGGAAGCCAAGCACTTAAGTTGTATTTACTCCAGCTTCTTGCTCCTTGTGGTTCCCAGTATAAAACGCCTAACCCTTTATTGTTTGGTACATTTTTTACGGCTTTGATGGTTGCTTCTAATAAGGCTTTTGTGTTTTCGATTTTATCATCTTCGCCACCTACTTCAACTACCATCACTTCTTTGTTGTATCGTTTTACTAAATCGTTGAGGTTGAACTCTAAATTAGCTATCGTTTCAGTGTAGTCTTTTTTAACCCAAAAAGGGTAGTAGGAAAGACCAATTACATCATAACGAACTTTTTGTGCAGTGGCATTGTCATAAAATTTTCTATACTTTTCGATGTTGTCGCCTTCATCTAAATGCACAATTACTTTGATGGATTTGTCAACCGCTTTCACAGCATCGTATCCTTTGTTTAATAATTTGCCTAATTGAACCCAATTGTCGGTGCTTCCATCCGGCCATAGCATTCCGCCCGGAATTTCGTTGCCAACTTGCACCCATTCTGTTTTTACTTTTGCTTTTTTTAATGCGGTCATTACCTCAAATGTATGATTGTAAACGGCATCAGCTAATTTGTCAAACGGAAGGTCTTTCCATGCGGCAGGTTTGTTTTGTTTGCCGGGATCTGCCCATGAATCGGAATAATGAAAATTGATCATAATTCGGAAACCCATTTTTTGTGCTCGTAAAGCAAAAGCAACGGTTTCTTCTTTACTGCAATGACCACTTTGCGGATCATCGGAAGGATTTACAAAAACGCGTAGACGAACCGTGTTCATTCCTCTGTCTTTTAATAATTGCAACGCATCTTTTTTAGTGCCATCCGTATCATAAAATTGATAACCGGTTGCTTCCATTTGGGGTAGCCATGTTACATCGGCACCTTTTGCAAATTCCTGAGCGTTACTTTTTGGTGTTGATAAAAGAGCAACGAATACGATTGTTAAAATTACATTTCTCATACTTAATCTTGGTTAAATACGGCGATTGCCGGTAGTACTTTATTGTCAAAATCCCATAAGGCTTGGTTTTCCCATGGTGAGCCGTTGGGCGATTCATCACCTCTAAAAGCGACCCATTCTCCGCCCCAATAGGCAAATCCGATTCCGCTCTCGGTTTGTTTAATTATATTTTTAACGGCTAACAAATAATTTTTTTGACCTTCCGGAGTGGCAGGATAGGCGGGGATGATTTGATCCTCTAATCCTACTACATTATTGGTCCAATCGTTCCAACCCAAAGTAAACGGATAGGAAGTTTCGGCAACAATTACTTTTTTATTGTGCGTTTGTCCTAAAGAATTAATTGTTGATTCTAATTCAGAAAGATTTTTTCCGTGCCAAATCGGGTAGTAGGAAACTCCGATGTAGTCATAATTAATCGGACTCATTTTGTTGAAAAACCATGTTGCTCCTGCACCGATTCCGGCATAATGCAGCATGATTTTTGTGGTTTGTGATTTTGCTCTTACGGCCGTTGTTGCTGCTGAAAGTAATTCTAAGCACTGACTTTCGTTATTGATGAGATGACCGGATGGCCACATGAACCCACTATTGATTTCGTTTCCGATTTGAATGATATCGGGTTGAATTTCGGTCATGATGGTTTCGGTATAGCTGACTACTTCATTTTTTAGGTCAGTGAAAGATAGACTTTCCCATTCGGCAGGTGTGCTTTGTTGTCCGGGATCTGCCCACGTATCGGAATAATGCACGGTTAACCATACTTTCATTCCGTTTTGTTTTACTCGCTGAGCAAACGCTTTTACCTGATTAAAACTGGATTGATTGTCGATTGGGTTTTTCCAAAGACGAATTCTTATCGTGTTACAACCTGCATTTTTTAACGTAGTTAATGCATTTTCTGCCTGGTTTGAACTGTTGAAATACGTTGTGTTTTCGCTTTCAATTAATGGTAAAAAAGACATGTCTGATGCTCTGATGAAATTGTCTTCCGGAATAACGGGTTCGTTTTCAGGGGTTTTGTCGTCATCTGAACAATTTATTAGTAAAAAAAGTATTGGAATGAGTAGCAGCAATTTTTTCATGTTTATTTATTTAGCAATTTTCGAAAGCAAAAATGGTTTGGTGGTAATATTGATCTCCTTTTTTTAAAGCAATAGAAGGAAAATGTGCATGATTGGGGGAATCAGGATAGTGTTGTGTTTCAAAGCAAATGCCACTTATCGGATGATAATCGGTGTCTTCTTTTCCTTTAATTTGTCCGAAACAATTTCCACCTACATAAATATGCACACTAGGTTGGTTGGTGAAAATACTCATTTTCAATTGATTTTGCTTGCTGTATAATGAAGCGGCAATTCTGTTTTTTTCATTCAGAACAAACGTATTGTCAATGGATAGTGGGCATTTTTTTTCTTCTGTAAAGTCAAAAGGACAATTGGCTACATTTAAAACTAATCCGGTTGGAATGTTTTCTTCGTCTGTTTCCAGCATTTTTGCAGAATTAACAAACAATGTTTGGTTACTTACGTTATGCTTATGCCCTTCTAAATTGAAATAACTGTGTTGGGTAAGGTTCACAATAGTGTCATCTGTACTGAATGCATTGTATTCTACAATTACTTGGTTAGATTCTGTGAGCATATAGGTTACTTCAACCACCAAAACTCCGGGAAAATTTTCTTCGCCATTTTGGCTTGCATATTCAAACGTAATGGAAGGGAAATCGCCATTAGTGCGTTTTTTCATCTTCCATATTTTTTGTCCGAAACCTTCTTTTCCTCCGTGTAATTGGTGTTGATAATGGTTTTTGGTGAGGAAAATTTCTTTTTCATTTAATTTAAACGAACCTTTGTTGATTCTGCCTGCCACTCTTCCCACAACACAGCCAAAGTAGGGTGCACTTGGTAATTGATAGGAATTGATATAGTCTTCAACATTATCAAATCCTAAAACAACATCTATTTTATTTTGGTTTATTGTTGGCACTTTCAAGGAGGTTACGGTTGCTCCATAGTCCATTACAGCCAATTCCATCCCGTTTTTATTCGTTAACGTATAGCAAAAGACTTCTCTACCATCTGCCATCATTCCGAATGATTTCGTTTTTTCAGGGTAGTCTAATTGAGAAAAATGTTTTTTTTCTATCATTTTTTTATAGATATATCAACAAAAGTAGGAGATTTATTTTCTATTACATACCAGTACCTACCAGTTTTTGATTATCTTGCCACCAGTTTTTAAAATGATATTTATGAAATTGATTGTTGTTGATACTCAGTCAGGAATTCCGAAGTATAAGCAGATTATTCAGTCTATTGAAATCGCTATTGCCGAAAACCGATTGCAAAAAGGTGACAAACTTCCGTCTGTAAATAAAGTGAGTTTGGAGTTTTCAATTTCGAGGGATACTGTTTTGTTGGCGTATGATGAGTTGAAAAAACGCGGCATTGTTTTTGCAATTTTGGGCAAAGGTTATTATGTAAAAAGCGTTGAGTTTAGTTTTGAGCAGCGTTATTTTGTTTTGTTTGATGAGTTAAATGCCTTTAAGGAAGATTTGTATACTTCTTTTTTGGAAACTATTGATAACAAAGCACAAGTGGATATATATTTTCATCATTTTAATTTGATCATGTTTCGAAAGTTAATCAATGAAAGCAGTGGCAATTATTCAAAATACATTATTATGCCCACAAATTTGGCAGGTGCTGCAGCAGTAATTAAAACATTGCCCAAAAATGATGTTTATATTTTGGATCAAACCAATTCTGAACTAAGTGATTATCCTTCGGTGCATCAGAATTTTGTTAAGGATATGTATTCATTGTTGTTAGAAGGAAAGTCAAAACTTGATTTGTATCAACAGCTGGTTCTTATTTTCCCCGGGCAGAAAGAGCCACTTGGTATGGTGGAAGGATTTCTGAAATTTTGTTTGGATTATGGTTTTACGCATGAGGTTATTTCTACTTTTGACGCTCATTTTATGCAGAAAGGAACGGTTTTTGTAATCCCGAACGACAGGCAATTGGTTGAGGTAATTGATTATGCAAAGGCTCAAAATTTTCAATTAGGTATTGATTACGGCATTATTTCCTATAATGAAACACCATTAAAGAAAGTGGTTGAAAATGGCATTACCACTATTTCTACGGACTTTAAAAAGATGGGAAAATCGTTGGCAGAAATGGTGCTTTCGAATCAAAAATTTCAGCTTGAAAATGACTGTAAAATGATTATCAGAAAATCACTTTAAATAGTTATAAATTTCGTTCTTTTTATTTAAATTAAAACCTTGAAATTGAATAGTTTTATTATTATGACACCTAAATAGTCGATGAAATGTGTAGAATTAATTCTACATAACATTATTGATTTGTTCTACAAACCTTTGTAGTTTTATTGGTATTTTTACTTATTATTAAATTGTTTTTTAGCTCAATACTTAAAAATACTTATTAAAAATTAATTTGACAATTAAGTGTTTGATATGTAGCTGTTTGTGTTTTTTTTGCAAATTATTTTTTGGTTTAAGAAAGAAGCAATTGTATAAAATTTTAATTAAATTCAACCTTGAATACAACTTTTTTTGAAAGGATAGTTTCAAAGCTATCATCGTCTAAGCAACGAAAGACCACTCATCTTATGTTGATTGTGTCTATCATTTTGTTACAACTCATCGTTTTGTTGTTGTGGTATAATGAATCTGTAAACGAGGACAAATTAGCTCAATTTGATCAAGATATTCGTTATGCTGAACAATCAAACTCTTTGTTAGAAAACGCAAATTCAGATTTTAATGAAGCACAGATAAGTTTGCAAGATTACCTTCAGTTCAGGGATATCCAATCGTTGGAAAATTACTTTCAACTATTGGATAAAATGACCATGAAGTTGGACACTGTTCATTTGAAGAAGGAAGAAAATGAAAAACTAAAAAAGGCAGTAATAAAACAAGCCAATTTGCAGTATGCTGTAGAAAAATTAAAATTTTCTATTGATTCAATTTTTAAAACTCAAGACCTTTATTTAGTTGATTCTGACGGGATGCCATTGCAATTAAATAAAATAAATTATAAAGATATTTTAGATAGTGTAGAAGTAGAATCTCATTTAGAGGCAGACAGTTTGGCAAGAAAAGGATTGTTTACACGCATCATGAATGCCTTGTCAGGAAAGATAGAAATTCAGAAAGAAATTCTGAACCAAAAAGTTACCATGAAATATGGTAAAGTAGAAGAAACAGGTTCTATTGAAGAGCAATTGAAAAATGTTTTTGATAATTCAGATAAGCATTACCAACTTCAATTCAATACGATTAAAAAAAACTATGAAAACTTGCGAAAGCGAGATAGTATGTTGCTTGCTGCCAACAAAGACTTGTCTGAACAAAGCAAAGCAATTTTGGAGCAGCTTAAAAATTATTTTGTAAATTTAGGTTCAGAAAGCAAGCAAGGTTTTCAAGAACAATTGAAAACGAATCAAACTATTCGGTTTTATTCTATCGTAGGCATTGTTCTTATTATGTTGTTTTTTTCTGTTTTATTATTATTGTTAACCAAATTAGCTTTTGAAAATGAACGAAAATTAGTTGAAGCACAACAAACCATTCAACAAAATTTGACTTTTAAAAATAAAATTGTAGGTATGTTGAGTCATGAGATTCGCTCGCCTTTGAGTTTGATTTCTATATATAGCAAAAAAGTGAGCAAGCAAATTGACGACGCTGATACGAAAGAAGTGTTTAAAACGATTCAATTTACCACCAACTCGTTATTGGTTATGGTAAATCAGGTGTTGGATTTTTCTAAAAATGAAAATGCTCATTTAAAATTAAATAAGACCGAGTTTGATTTGTTTTCTGAATTGAACCAAATGACAGCTAATTTGAGTACCTTGGTTGAAAATAGTGGCAACACTTTGACCGTTGAATCGAACATTACCGAAGGTAGTTTGGTTGTTAGTGATGCTACCAAAATTCATCAATTGTTGTATAATATTGTGGGTAATGCCAATAAGTTTACCGACAAAGGAACTATACAATTGAAAATTGATTGCCAAAAGAAAACGGCTAAAAACTATCAGTTGGATTTTGAAGTAATTGATAACGGACGTGGAATTTCTGAATCGGATTTGAATGTAATTTTTGAAGGCTTTTATAAAGGAATCAATTCCACCAAAATTAATGATGTTGGAACCGGCTTAGGGCTCAATTTGTGTAAAGAGCTCGTTGCCTTGTTTGACGGTGATATACACATTGACAGTAAGCCTCGTCAAGGAACAAAAGTTGTTTTTACTATTATGGTAGAAAGTAAATAGCCCTACTTTAAACGAATATATATGAAATTTGATCAGCAAATAAGTTTTTTAGTAGCCGATGACCATACTGTTGTTCGGCAGGGGATGTCTATGATAATTAAAGAGTTGTATGAAAATGCTGTTGTTTTTCAGGTAGAGAATTTTGTTGCTATCTTAGAAGTTCTGCGAACTCGCCCTATTGATGTGTTGATTTTAGACATCAATTTTCCCGACGGAAATAGTATTAATGTTATACCCGAAGTAAAGAAAATTAATCCTGAAATCAAGATTTTGATATTTTCGGCATTTGATGAAACAGTTCATGCCCTTCGGTTTTTTAATGCCGGAGCCAATGGTTATTTGAATAAATTGAGTGAAGAAGATGAAATCAAGCATGCTATTTCAACATTGGTTTCGGAAGGAAAGTTTTTAAGCACCGTTACGAAAGAAAAGATTTTAAATTCTTATTTAGTAGGAAAAAAAGTGAATCCAATAGACCATTTGTCCGGGCGGGAAATTGAAATTGCTCGTTTGTTGGTAAAAGGATACGGTAATCTTGAGATTTCGAATGCTTTGGAGATTCAAAAAACTACAGTTAGTACGTATAAAAAACGGATTTTTGAAAAGCTACAAATTGATAATCTTGCGGCCTTGATCGAGGTGTTTACTTTTTTTAATGAACGAATCTAAGCTTTCTTTTTAGCTTATTTGTAGTATAAATTCTACTCAAGATTATACTAAGTACTACAGTTTATTTTCTTCGGATGTTATAAATTTGTCACATACAATAAGGGTTTAAAAATGATGCAAGTGATTTATTGTATACTTTAAAATTGGACAAAACCTTAACAATTTACTTTTTTTTGATAGCGTATTTTTTATTTGAGTTAACGTTGAAGAAATGAAATAGTAAATTTTTATGCACGAATTGTAATGTTTTCTATAAGTGTTGCAAGTATTTAGTTGAATTTGGAATACACCCTGCACGTTTCAGGGTGTTTTTCATTTATAGACCTTTGTGTTTATGGTTTAGAGGTCAGTAGTTTATCCGGATTTACAGCATATGTTTGATTGAAAATATAAAAATATCCTTAATATTCTTGCTTTTTAGAATAATCGTTGTATATTTGCACTCACAAATCGCGGGATAGAGCAGTAGGCAGCTCGTCGGGCTCATAACCCGAAGGTCACAGGTTCGAGTCCTGTTCCCGCTACTAGGTTAACTCCTTTAAATCAAACGGATTGTATACACAATCCGTTTTTTTTATGTCTTCTATTTTAGTACTTTTACAAAACGTACACGAAACAGTACACGTTTTTAACATGAAACTGAATTATACTGAGCCTAAAATTTTCACTGGTGGAGTCGATATTTCTAAGTGGAATAAACTCTCCAAAGAAGAGCAAAAAGCTGCTTTGGAAAAAGATTGGTACATCTATTATTCTTTTCGTCATCCTCAAACCGGAAAACTGGTTCGCATGCCAAACATCAAAGGCGGAATCAATCGAATCAAAAATAAAGCCCAACGCATGAAGTTTTTACTGAAGTACCAACGTGCTTTAGTAGCACTTTTGGAACAAGGCTATGATCCATTCAAAGCGAAACATGAACAACCCTCTGAATTTATCACACAAGAAGAACGTGAACCTATCATCGACAGAATAGTTCTACCTATCGAACCGCAGAAAGTTGAGCACAATAAAAAAGAGAAGGAAATTATTGATCATCCTATTAAGGAATCACTAGCTTTAGTTCTAAAGATTAAAGAAAGTGTTTTGAGTAAAACGTCGCTTCCAAATTTTAAAAGCAATGTCAAAAAGTTTGAGAAGTGGCTCAATGAAAATGGCTTTGAAGGAAGATCGATTCAGGAAGTGACTAAAAAAACTGTGATTGACTACTTAAACGAAATCTTGGAAAATACCAGTGCCCGAACTCGGAACAATGCTAGAATTGACCTTAGTTCAATATTTCAAACCTTGGAAGACAATGAAATTGTCAAAGAAAATTTTGTTGGAAAAATCAACGTCTTGAAATCGACCCCGGAGCGAAACAAAACCTATTCCGATACACTCCAGAGTGATATTTTCACATACATGGAAGAAAACGACCCGCATTTGCTTTTATACGTTAAGTTTATATGTTATTCCTTTTTGCGTCCGATAGAAGTGGGTAGGTTAAAAGTGGGTGATATTGATTTGGTGAGTAGAACCATCACTTTTAAAGCCAAAAATAGTCCGGTGAAAACTAAAATCATTCCTGAAATTCTTTTCAAGGAATTACCCGATTTAAGCAAGATGGATAAAAACTTAGATTTATTCACACCCGATTCAATAGGAGGAGTATGGGAAACTGAAGAAACCAATAAACGAGATTATTTCTCAAAACGTTTTAAGAAAATTAAAAAGCATTTTGATTTGGGTAGTAATTATGGATTATATAGTTTCCGTCACACGTTTATTACCAGACTGTATAATGATTTCATAAAGAACATGACAGAAAATGAAGCTAAAAGTAAACTTATGCTCATTAGCGGTCACAAAACAATGGATGCGTTAGATAAATATTTACGGGATATCGATGCGATGTTGCCGGATGATTATTCGGGGAGTTTGTAAACTAATTTTATAACTAAATTAGGATCAAGTTAGCTAGTTTTGTTATCAGTAATTATGTCTAATTTATTGTTTATGATTTTTGTTTTTTGTTCTTCTTTCCATTTTTCAATTGCAGCCAAAGCTATTTCTTGTTGTGCTTTTGCAATTGATTCCATTATTTCTTTATTAGATTGTAATTCTACATTCAATTTTTGTTCAAATTTTTCAGTATGGATTTTAACAGCAACGTTAATTTCTTGATTGATATTTGACTGCAACTGTAGTTGTTGGACTTTAATTTCATGTTTTTTTCTATCAACAATATCGTCGTATGGACCTCTTTCTGTCATCATTTTAAATAAAATGGGAGCAATTTCTATGAATATAAATAGAATTGTAATCAACCACTTTGAAAGCAACAAAGTTGTGCTTACACTCGTTAAATCTGATAATGCTTTTAATCTAGCCAGTAGACCATCATTTTGTTCTTGAACTGTTTTTTGATTTTCAATTTCAGTTCCAATTTGATTTTCTCTACTAGAAATTTCTTTATCAATACTTTCAATTTTATTATAGGCTATTTCATTCAACTTTGAATAGTCAGCTTTAATCGTAGTATATTCATTTTGAGCATTATCTGCAACTTGTTTTAAATCTTCATAATACCCTCCCTTTCCTTTTTTACCACTAAATTTACCTAGATTCCATTCATCATTTTTATCTTTATTTGCATTTTCCCAAAATATCTTTTTTGATTCTATTATTTGATTTCTATTATTAATATCTCTTTCTATTTGCTTCCTTTCTGATTTTAGAGATAATAATCTTGGGTCAGTTTCTGCTGAGTTTATGATTTTTTGAGTAACTATAGAAATATCGGTGTTAATTTTTGCATTTATTTCTTTTTCAAATAATTTTAATTCTAGTGGTGTTGCAATTACAAATCCTAAAATAATTGCCATAACTAATCTAGGAGCTGCTTCAATCAATTCTTGCTTTGAAATTGTTTTTTTACCATCTCCAACTCCAAATGAAGCAACTATATATCTGTCAAGATTAAAGATTAAAGTACCCCAAAACAATCCAAAAGGAACTGATAAATAAGTACTTTTAAAAGCGGTAAAAAATGCATATCCTCCTGCGAAGCTTGCCATTAAAGCTGTGAATATTATAGTTCCACCAATTCCAAAATATTTACTTTTTTCAGTTGGGACCATTTTTAAAACCTCTAAATCAGCTCCTGAAGACCATAGAAATAGTGTTTCGATTTTTTTTGCTAAGTATTTTAATGATTTTTTCATTTTATTTTAGAATTTTATTAAATAACTTTTCAAATAAATTATTTGTTTTTGAATTAATTTCGTCAGCACTTTCAAGTAGTATAATTTTCTCTATTTCTTTGAAATCTGGAATAACTTGGTTTATCGTTATTTCACTATTAAATTTAATGCCTGATAGATTTGTTATATTGCTTGGTATTGAGAATGCTTGACTTTCAAACTCAGTACTTTGATTAAAAATGGGAGTAGGTATTAATAAACTCTTAATTAAAGGCATTGGAAAAGGCTGAGCTTCAATTGTTTTTTCAGTATTTCCAAAATTACCTAAAGCTGTTAGTGTAAATTCTGTTTTGTCTACAATACCAATAGAAGATTGTCCATTTATTTCAACATCTCCTATTTTTGGAGATATTTTTACTTCAGTAGTATTTATTGTTTTCCAAAATAAATCAATATTGTCAATTCCTTTTTCAATATTAATCTCGTATTTAAACTCTGCTATTTCTGGACTACATACCTTAATTTCTATTTCAGCATTAACTTCTTCATCAAAATTTCCTATTGCAGTTAATATGATTTTTTTGTTTTCTTTAGGATCAATTTCCTGAGTGCCAGAAGCTTCTAAAACATCTATTACTTCATTAATTCTGACTTTTTTCGTATGACTTGTATCCCAAGAAAGTGTTACAGGAGTTAGATCAATTCTCTCTAAAATATCTGATTTAAAAAATTTTATTGTAGGTTGAATTTTATTTGCTTGGATATTTATTTCATTGCTAAACTCTCCGAATTCATTTACTATTTTTAATTCTACATTCGTGGTATCCTTAAAGCTCAATTTATGATTTAATCCATTTACTAATATATCATTTATATAGGTTTTATTTCCTTTTGATTGCTTCCAACTAAAAGTAACTTCATCATCTGATGAATTAATGGTTTTCTTATCAGCTTTAAAATCTAGAATATTTGGTAACAATTCTAGACTTTCACCAATTTCAAATAAAATATCATACCATTCCGACACTTTGATTCTTTTATTAGGGTTTTTGAATCCTGAATTAAAAACTTTATCAAAGGCATTAATTAGTTTTTCAAAACCATTTTCTTTTAAGAAATTATAAAACTGAAGTATTACTTTATAGGCATCTAAATTTGATGTGTTAAATATATTCTCATCTATTACAATTTCTGGCCAACTGTATTTTTTCAAATACATATTCTTAGTTTTATCCTCAGCATCTACCAAAAAGAAATAAGGACTTACACCAAAAATCAGTTCAAAAACTGCATTAGCTATAACCCAATTTTCTTCATCTATTCTTTCTGCTGTACTTAAATTATCGGAGTCTATTTCTTTAGCTAAAACTTTTCTGAAAGTGCTACCTAACCATTGACCAATTTTACCTACTGTAGTAGGTTTTTTTTGCGAATCAATGTGATATCCACTATCGTAATCAATCAGAGTAATTTTTGCTTTATTTTCATTAATCCAAATGGAATTTTCACTAATATCTGAATGTAAAAAGTTTAATTCGTTTAAAAACTTTATGGTTTTTACTAATTGAAAAGCATAATATATTCTTTCAGATATTTCAGTTTGCATGTATTTTGACTTATCAAAATTATCAGCACCAAAATCCTGGTAGTTGTTTTCATTAAGATTGTGAATTAAAAATGCGATAATTTCCTTATCACCAATTTCATCATAAGCTTTACATGCTAAAAAAGGGAGACCTAATAATTCCGGATAATGATTGATAACAACACCTTCTTCATTGATTTGTGCTTTTTTGATTTTGGTGTGTAATATGGAAATCGTTTCAAAAGCATGGTCATTAACTTCAGAATTTGAAATTATTTTTAAAACATATTTACTTGTCTGAATACCATTAATGCTTTCAACTTTAAAGACATCACCAAAACCACCACTGCCTATTTCGGTTTCAAAATAATTAATATTTTGGATTGGAAGTAAATCACTCTCACTACCAACTAAATTAATACATGAAATATCGGTTAAATTTATTATTGACTTTATCATTTTCTATAGTATTTTAAGACTTCATCAGTAATAATAATTCCTAATGAGGCATCATCCTCTAATAAATTTAAGTCGTTCAAGTCTGTTAAAATTTCTTCATTAAAAGTTATTAATTTGTCTTGAAAGTCTGAATTATTAATATTCTCCATCAAAAAAACATGTAATTTTTCTAAAATAATTTGAATGGAAGAAGATTCATGTCTCCAAAATCTCCCTTCATTATCTTTAATAATTACATTTTCTTCCAAAGAATTTATACCATCAGTAAAAAAAAGGAGAATATCTCCATTTGAATTATTTAAGGATATTGTAATTTCACTTACAATTCTTTCTTCTTTTCCACTTTCTTTTGATAAATGTCTTGTTAAAGCACCTGAGTCGTTTATGTGTGGATTTATTAAATGATTGTATTTGTAAGGTAATAAACCTTGGTTAGATTGATTAAAATCTCCATTCAATTTGATACAACCACCATTCCCTAAATATTGAATCTTAACTTTATTATTTTTTTCAATTCCAGCAAAAATAACCGTAGTTCCTCCATTTTCGATTTTATCTTTTAATGCAATTATCTCAGAATCTTTAATTAATTTATCAATGTCCTCATACCTTTTTTCAATCATCACATCAGCAACTTTTGTAGATACAATTTGAGATTGAGAAAATTCCCCAATTCCATCACATAATATTAAAGCTTTATAATCTTCATCATTAATAAAGTTTGTACTATCTTGCTTTAGCTTAATATTTATATGTCTAGCTGATAAATACATTAGTCAATTTTTGAAACGGTTGATATACTTTTGATCATGTGATTTCTAATTTCTGTTGGATCTACTTTGCTATGGAAAAAATGAAGACCATTTGAATCTATACTCGATAAAGATTTGATATTGTTTTGAAAATCTTTTAAACGATTTTCACTTAATGTATTTTTCCAATTCATATCTTCTAAAAGATAACTTGCAATAGTTACTTTGTTATTTTGTTTTAAATTTTTGCAAATTTCCAGTGCTTCAAATTGGTCGTCTAAAGCACCATCACTTAAAATAATTACTAATGCTTGAGAATTTGAACTATTATTTATAAAATAACTATTTATTCTATCATCAGCAATTTCTAAACTTTCAACAATTTCAGTTTTATAATTACCCACATGGCTACATGGATTGAAATCAAAATTATTTGTGTTTATATCAGTTACTTTTTTATTTTTTATAAATTCGTTAGATTCTTGCGAGAATGCAATCATACTAATATCAAAACAATTTTTATTTTTACTCGCTTGCAATCTTTCAATAATCGGAACGATTTGCTCATGTATTTCTTCTCCTTTAGTTTTTCCAGAAATTCCTTCCCATGTCATAGATTCTGAAGCATCAAGGATAAAAACGACTAATTGATGAAATAGTCTTGGCAGTTCAATATTTGAAAGTGCTGAACTTAATGCCGCATTATTAAACTTAGATAGGTCTAGTTTATTAGTTTTTTTTGTAGATAATGAACTATCTACCTTTTGAACTTCTTTACTCATGCTTTACAAATTCTTTGGTTAAATTTTCGTATTGGTTCTCTAATTGCTCTTTTTGATTTTTAAAATAATCATCCCAATCTTTAACACTCTTAATTGTTATAAATTCTTCTGATAAGTGTATTGTTCTTAAATCAAAAACTAAATGATCATATTTTACTTGAAGTGATGCTAATTTTGCATTTAGAATTTCTAATTCATTCTCTTTAAGTAAATCATTAATTGGTTTGCCTAGTTTTAAATCTGCTACAATTTGTTTTACTTGTTTAATGTCTTTTAACTTATATGCTTTTGTTAATTGGTCAAAAATTTCGGCAGCTTTGTTTTTGTCTTCTATTACGCAGGCAGGTGAATCGGGATGGCATAATTTAGAACCTTCACGATACATTTCTTTTAAACTTTGAGTGTCTTCTTGGTTTAAATCAGGTATTTCAATTTTTAATTCTTCTTGATATTCCTGATTGTTTCGTTGGAACTCTTCGTCCAATTTATGATATGTATCATCTTCAATTCCATGCTTGTGTAATTTCTCATATATTTTTTTCTTTAATGCTAATATTTTTCCAATGATTGGATTTAATTCAATAATATATCTGTGATTGAATTGCTCTATTAAAGCTTCCGTTTCTACTTTTTGAATGGTTAAAACTTCTATTTGAATTGCAATAAGATTAATTTGAGCTTTTATTCTTTCAATTTCTATACCCGTAACATCTATAATTTGAGTATTTAATTTTTTAAATTTATCCATTTCTAAAATTGCAGTTTCATATTCCTCATTTATAAGAAATTGAATTATTTCTTTTAGGACATCAATGTTTTTTAATTGTTGAATATAAGGTCTTATGTTTTGTTTTTCCCCAATTGCAACAAATGCTTTTATTAAATCAAATACTTTAAATGCTTTAGCTAAATCTAATTCATTTTGCATTGCTTGAATTTTACCTGACAGCAATTTTAGTCTTTCAAATTCATCCACGAAATCATTAGCTCTTTGCGAATGTCCTTCTACAATTGTAACTTCTTCATTATTTTGTGTAAATGCCTTATTTGACCAATTTGCCGATCCACTAATAACTACATCATAATCAATGACACAAAACTTCATGTGCATTAACTTTTCGTCATTCCCTATATATGCAAAAAAGCCTCCTTTTTGTTCGATTAATTTATAGTTATTAAAAGAGTTATGATTAAATTCATGATTGGTGATAACAACTTCTACTTGAACGCCATTATCCAATAATTCTATTAACTTATCAAACAAAGGACGGTCAGTAAACCAAGCCACAGCAACACAAACATGTGCTTTTGCATTGTCAAGATGATTTAAGATGATTTTCTTAACTTTTTTGTCTTTAGTGAAATGAGTTTGAATGTTCATGATTTAGTTTTTCAAGTTGTAATTAAATAATGATACTAAGAATACTCCCCATTGTCTGTTCATCAAAAACCTCATTATTTATTTGATTTACCAAAGCCCCAACTTCATTGATGTTTGTCAAGTTAAAATAGGAATATTTTTTTCTTATTAACCAATCATTTTCAATATCATTAGCATCAATAATTGCATTTGTTGAAATGGTGGATTTACCATCATCTTTTACACCAATTGTTAAATTACCATACTCATCAAATTCACCAACAATTGTGAAATGATTGTATTGTTTTGAAAGAATTATTTTTTTAGTATGATATCCCCAATAAAAATTTGAATCACCACATTTTTGTTCAACTTGCAGATTAAATTTACTTATCAGCACAGTAACTAACTCATTTCTAAAACCATCAATGGCTACCCATTTATGCCAAGCACTAGGTTTTCTAATATACAATTGCTCATTTGCCCATTTTAGCTCTAATGTTTCATTTTGTTGCATCCAAATGAAAAATTCTGAATCCTGATATAATTTAGCATGAATATACCTTGCTTTATTTAGTGTATTGGAACCTATAGTAAATTCGCTAATATTTGAGCTTGTTTTAATCTTTGTATTTAAATCTATAATTACTGAATTTTCATCCGTTAAATCACATAAGTTGCAAATAAATGATTTAACATTCAAATTTCTTCTTAACAACAATTTCCAATTAAAAGAATTGTCTCCAAATTTAAATTTCAATAAATCGTCCCAAACAACAATATTCGAGACAAAAGCTCTCAATAGAAGATGGTCGTTTGCGAAAGTATCCTTAGATCCATTATAAGAGAAAAGTTTTTCAGCGATAACTAATCGATGTTGGAAACATTTACTATCCGGGTTGTGCAAAAGTAAAAAGCCTATATTCCCTTGAAATAAAGCATGTTTCTCGGCAGAGATTAGTAAAGACTCCCAATTTGAATCAGCAATAATCAATTCAGCTTTTAATTTTTCTTCTTCTAATTGTGCTTTCACAAAAGATGATTCGTTTTGTATAATACTTTGTAAAGATGGACTAGCAAGAAAATTATATATATCTCCAGATCCCTCAGATAGTTTGTTAATGATTCTCATAATATTAATCATTACTGGAATACTTCTGATGTCTGGGTCATCAATAATATTCCAAACAACCCTAATCCAATTCTTGAATTTACCATTATCAAAAATATTCCTTTCAAGATATAATGATACGGCAAGAAATAAAATTCTTTGTGGTTGGTTTATTTTTTCATCAAATAAATTCCAACTTTCATTTTCTGTCCAAACTGGTACAATACTATTTTGAATTTCATTAAAATTTTCTGATAAGCTATCAAGAACTTTTTGAACATTTAAAATGACACCCGTCTTTGCAAAAAGTTTCTCATAAAATTCAAACCCATTATATTTTAAATTAATTACTTTATCATCACCACCGTAAAGTCTTTTAAAGACATCCCCTTTTTCAATCGAATCAGCACTATCCGAAGTTGAAATAATATGCTGGTTTAATAGAAAACGATTCCAAAAACGCAGGTAAAAAACATCAATATTGTCCACTCCCTTATCTTTTGCATATTCCCAAAATAAATGTGTCCAATTGTTATCTAATTTTGTTGCAAATGAAAGATGATAAGGCATTTCTCGCTCTCTAAGTTTTACTTTATTTTGGAATTGAGAATTAAAAGGATTTTTCTCACCTCTTATCCAATTGATTAAGTCCGCTTTAAAATTTTCGAAATCCGTGAGCTGTTTTCCTCTTGCATTCATTTTTATATAAAGCTCATCCGATAAATTAAAACCTCCAAGTGGTAGAATGTAAAAACAAAGTTTAGATAATGATGGAAATAATTGGATAGTGCAATTATTTGCGAATTCTCGTTCGTATAACGAATGAATACTATCCAGCATTATCAACATTGCTTTTACTGTTGGATCTTTCTCAAATCTACCAAAAAACCATGCTTTCTTTGTAATTTCTTTCTTGGGTGTACTATCAAAACTTATCGTTATTTCTATTAATTTTTCACAAAAATCTCTGGCACTCATTCTGGTTGCATAAGTAAATCCTTTAAGTGAAGTGATCAAGTCTTCTAATTTCTCGTCTTTTAACTCTCTTTTGCCAATATACCAATACAATAAAAACAATGTAGTTAACCTTTGTTGTCCATCTAAAGGGATGAAATGTGTTTTCTTGTCAATTTCCTTTATAGAACCATAAATGAAGTCTAATTCCAAATTAAAATCACTTACTAGAGCCGTAAATATAGATTTGAGGAATCGCTTGCGTATTTCACCTTCATCTTCTCTGCCTTGTGCATAATCCCTCTGAATCATAGGAATTTGAATGCCCTCAAACTTATAAGACTTTTGAGCATCTTGCTCTTCGATAATGATTTCTTTGGATAAAATATCAATTAAATTATACTTATTCATTAGCTATCTTGTTTAAGGTTTGTTAGGTAAAAAGTCTTGAAGTTTTTCGGCAATAATATTTCTATAATTCTTTATGTCTAACTCATTCCATTTGGTTCTACTTCCAGCATTTAAATCAAAATATTTGAGAAAAAGGTTTTTTGTCCAAATTGGTATAAAAGTACCATTCATGTCTTTTTCAATGATTATCCTCCTTTTAGAGGAAAATAATGCGTTTCCATAGGAGCGATTTGTTCCTGCATCAAGTAAGGTTAGATTTCCAATGTTGTTTTTAAGTTTTTCATCGTTTAAACCTTCACCAGCAATACGGATTATTTCACCTTGTAATGATTCAAAGTTTTCTTTTGTTTTTGCATCCTCGTTAAATGATTTAATTCGTTCCTTAAGTATAAAATCCTTTTTAAACTCATCAATATCTTGTAAATCAATTATTGAGGTTTTCAACCATTCAATTTGCGTTGGTTTGTCATTTAATTGGTTTTCAGTGGAAGAGTCAATATGCTCAACATCCCACTTTTCATTTTTGAACGTTTTAAAAGGAAATTTGAAAATAATATTTTTCTTTTCCGTTTCATCATCTGCAGATATAACCCCTATGGATTGGTCAATGATATACTGTATATTCAATAGCAAAAGGATTTCTCTGATTTGATCTTTTTGTTTTAAATAACTTAAATCCAAAAAAGGTTCTTGATTTTCATCAAATGACCAATTTATTTTTTTGTAACGATTCTTTATTTGATTTATCATACTACTGGTGATATCTTCTTTAGTATCAGAATTTGAATTAGTTAAATCAAAAAGTTCTACAATATTTTCTCCACAGAAAATTAAGAAGCCAATGTAGTGATACCATATCGGGTTGTTATACAATTCTAAGAATGTATTAAAATAAGAAGTTATCGTACTCCATTCATTTTTTATGAAAACAAAATCACAACCATCATCAAAACGCTTGTAAAAAAAACGGAAAGTTGCGTATTGATCTGTCCCAATAGTCTCTTCAATAGTGGGATTCGTTTTTTTTCTTTCCTCTAAATTTACAGAATTACTTGATCTAAATTTAACTTCTGGGTCATTTTTAATGGCTACATTTTTAATTATTTCAAAAATAAATTCAATTCTTGACGATACTTTATTCTCATCTTTATTCAAGAACCACCAAAAGTCATCATCTTGTAACGTGTTTTCGATCCTATCCCATTCGTTTGCAATTTCCAATTGACGAAGTTTGGCCAACTCATTCTTATCTTCACCAAAATTTCCTTCTTGTAAAAATAGTGCTTTGATAAGTTCGGAACTTGTAAGGGATATTTTACCCAAGTTGATTCGGATAAAAGTGGCTATTGGGTTTTTGCCATCTTCAATTTGATACCATATTACTTGAACAGCTCCTTTAATAGGATTATTAACATCCCCATGTGCATATACTAATGTGTTAATGATAGCTTCTCTAACGCCTCTCTGACTTTCCTGCTTTTCAAACCATTCCCTTATATATTTATAAGCGTTGGATATATGATAATAATCTATAGTTTCTGTGTTGTTCTCTGTAATATGATTTAAGAAATGCTCTGTATCTTCTCTTGTTTCATAATCTACTTTAAAAACATCTTTTCCGTATTCTTTCTTTAAAGAATCCCCTTTTAAATGTTCTTTAATAAGATAGGTAAATAATACCCTGATAGTTGTGAGTCTCTGCTGACCATCTACCAATTCCCAACCTTCTACTTCTTCCTGAGTATTGTCTGGCAAGGCTCTATGCCACTTATGTGGTTTAACTACGACCGGTTGCAAACAATAAAATTCGTTATCTGCTTTTTTACGAATGGCAAATGCATAAATATCATTCAATAAATCCTCTACCTGTTGTTTTGTCCAGCGATAGCCACGTTGATAAGAAGGTATATAAAAATTCCTTTCTAAAAGTTCGCTAATTGAATATAGTTTAATGGTATTATCCATAGTTCATTTTTATTTATTTTAGCTACTATCTTGCTAGTTGATTAATCATCTCCGATAACTTTCTGATCTCCTCAAACTTCTCCTCAGATGTCAAATTAACCAAGATATCATTTTGAACATTTACTCGTTTCACTTGTATGTAATCAAACAACTCTTGCATCTTTACCAATGCACCATTTTTTGTGTATTCTTTATTTTCGTTTGCAAGTTGCGATGCATGATTTACAATAGCATTTAACGGGTACCAAGTATTATGATAAAGAAAACAATACAAATTTTCTCCATTATTAAATAGCATATTACCTGCCTTACAATCTTGAATAGCCTGAATTATATGATGTTGTTCCATTATTTATTAGTTGAAATTGATTTTATACATTTTATTTTTCACAGTAAAAATGAAAAATAATGTTTTATGCTTTTTAATTCTTTAAAATATTTGTTCAATAATTAAATCACAATTTCCTCCACAGGGCACATTTAAATTATTTACATATGTAAAAGAAATACTTCCATTAATAGTATCGCGTCTTTTAACCCAACCAGCTGCAATATAAGCATTAACAGCATCTGTTCTTGGATGACCATATCTAGTATGTGCATATGAATAAGCTATATGATATTTGTCAAAAGGTAGTGGAACATCAGAATTATTTATTTCAAAATTAGCACCATGATGAGTAGCTACCAAACCATCAAACTTATATTCATTTAAAAATGGAATATCTTTAAATGCGGCATCAGCAGAGTGTAAAACATTTGTAATGGGATTATTGAGGCTAGAAACAACTAACGCTAAACCGCTGTCGTTTTTTGAAACACCTTTACATTTAATAATATCACCACCCCAAAAAGTAAATCTGTCTAATCCAAATTCTGGCCAAACTAAAACATCACTAATCGCAGCTATTTTGCACAAAAATTTCATGTAAGAAGAAGTAATATTTTGCTTTGGAACAATCCATGTTTTATCTCGAAATTTTTCCCACTCTGGAGTATAGCTATATCTCCTAGCAGTTTCTAAATGATCCCAATCCCAATGGGAGAGTATTATTGTTTTAGCAAATGAAAAACATAATTTTTTGGTTTTAAGGTAGGTATTTTTAAAAAACCGCCACCCGCCACCCATGTCATAATAAACTAATGGAATGTTATTAAGACTTGCTATTGAAGATAAACTACCTTGACCTACATTATAAACATTTAGCTTATGAAATTCATTATGGTAATTAACAGAAATAATTAAAGCTTCTGATAATTGCTCCACACTAGAAAATTCAAATGAATTCCAAGAAAAAAATGTATCTAATTGTAAAGCTATAGGATTGTTTTTTCTTAAAGCACTTATTGAGCTTATGTATCTTACAATGCCATCGCTGTTTTCATTGTTGTCAATATACTGCGTTATTTTTAAATCTGTTATTTCATCTGTTACAGTAATCAAAAGCCATCTACTAAAAATTCCTAATTTTTGAAGATTGAAATATCTTTTATGAATTTCACCTCTAAAATCTCCTTCAAAAAAATAAGGTGTCATTTTTTCGTAAACTTGACTTAAATTTTGATCTTGAAACTCTTGAAACCATTCGTATTTGATACCATCGAAAAGAAAATCAAATGCTTGATTTTCTATTGTTTCGATCTCGTCTATTCCTACAAGAAATTTTTCGTCGTTAAACCAATTTATATTCTGTGTAAAATTTATTGTAACCATTTATTTTACTTTTTTTAAATTCTTACCCCCATATTTAAATGAAAACAAATTATTACTAGAATATGATTTCTCAATAATATGTGGCCAAACTCTTAGAACCGTCATAGCGAACTCAAAACGGTCAATCTTATCATCCATTACTCTACAAACTATTGTTTTGTATCCTTCTTCTGATTGTTTAATTATTGGAATTGAAATTCCTTTTTTCTGAAAATCTACAACAAGAAAAATTGAGTTATTTAAATCATTTTCATTTATTTCATAGTCACCCCAACGTTCTATTTCATATTTTTTTTGCTTTTGAAGATTATGAACATCTTCCAGTAGTTTAACTACTGGTTTAGGATAATTTGAGTCAATATATATTTTCATCATACTTATGATTGATAGGCTAATACTGCTTCTATGTCTTCTTTACTTATTTCATAGTCTTCAATGATTTCCTCAATTGATTCTGGTCCCGAATAGAAGTGTAAAATAGTTTCAACATTTACTCCTTTTTGACTGATTATTGAAGGTTTTCCTCCACCAACTTTTGGGGTAATTTCAATACGTTTCAACCCTTTTGAAGGTGTTATTCTTTGTGCAATACCAGATGTGTCAAATTCAATATCTCTAAAAAATTCTCTAACAATATCTAAATTGAATTGGTTTTTACCATTTAATGTAATGTTACCGTCTTCAAAATCCCAAGTAATATCACTTCCAGAAACTTTTAATTTTTGATTTACATTGTTGGTTGCAAATGGGAATGGCTTTCCTGTTTTATCAGACAAGTCCTGTCTTGCTTTAAAAATGGCTCTGATATTGAAATCATTATCTATTAATTCTCCAATAACTACCAATTCAATTAATCCGTGGAAACTGATACGACGATTATCTATATCTGTTTTTACTGAATTATCTAGTCCTTCATAGTCTATTTCTGCTAATTTATTGAACCAACGTCTCACTCTTTCAATTGGTTTATTGATTATTCGAGCTACGTCTGCAATTTTATAAATGCCATCTGTATTGGTAAACTCTTTCATAATTGTATCATTTGAAGTGTCAAATATTGACACTTGATTGGTTTTTTGTTTTTGTACTTTTGCTTTCTCCTTCACCACTTTCTCCTTCTTCTTATCCCACAAACCAGCAGCTACTTCTTCTTCATGGATTTTATGGTTTAGTTCTAACAACCGTTTTAAAACTTCTTTGCGAGCTTCTGGATGTATGGTATAACGTACACGGTCATTTTCTGGTAAGTAATCGACTTCATAGAAATCATGACGCAAAGAAATGTCTTGCCAACCATAAGCTTCAATAACTTTATAATCAAGCTCGTTTTGAAAATCTCTTATGGAATTGAATTCACTTTCTGTTGTATGCATTTTATTGTACAAAGTTGTCAACCCTATTTTTTGATTATTTAAAATAGCTTTTCTATTTGAGTGGTAATCTTCCGAAACTTTTCTAATCAATTTAATGTCATTTGGTAAAGGAAATGTTTCGAAAACGTCTGTTGGAGTGTATCTCATCCTAGTTTCTAATGAAGAGCCATATTTCCTTGCCCATTCTTCATGTATAGTTGACTGAATTAATCCTAAAAATTCTATTTGGTCATTTGATATAATATTTAAGGCATTACTAATTACATAATTTGTATTTGTAAATTCCGCAATTAAAAATTTAGAAGTAAATGGAATTACTATACAAGTATCTAAATTTTCCATTTTCTTGTATAGATCGGCTTTGTTTCTTTTATAAATCCACCATTTTGTAGCGGCAGCTTTGTCATTTTTTGACTCTCTTTCAGGCTTAACTCTTTCTAAAACAATTTTCATTACATTAGTAAATAATTTAGCTTTTGAAAGTTCAAAATCTCTAAAATTTATTATTTGTCGTTTTGGTTTACAGTCAGGTATATTTAATAAGTCATCGGCATTTAATAGATTAGAGATTACATTACTATTTTTTTCATCTTTAAGCAAGAATTTTGCTTCTTCTTCATCAAGAATAAAACCCGTTCCTCCAAAATCAACACCACGAAACATCAAATCTTGATTTTGAAGTAATGGATTTGGAAATTTGAAGTCATTGTCTTCACTAAATAAGGGGCTAATATTTTCTACAACTTTTCCATTGAGATATTTTTTAAAGCAATTTAATTGTTTTGTTATGCTAAGAAGTGATACGTTTAAATTTGCTTCTCCTACCCAAGGTGTAGATTTTATTGCAAAAACTATTTCTGCATTCTGAGAACAAATAATATCCAGTCCTCCTGATCTTGTATCTCCTTCAGAAATACTGTTTGTTGTAATTAATCCTAAAAAACCTCGATTGTTTATTATTTCATTAATTCTTCTCAAGAAATATGTAACTAAATCAGATTGACCTCCTACGCCTTGATATTCGTAATGAATAAAATTCAAAAAATCACCTCCATAAGCTCCGCTTATTTTTTTTCCTCCTAAATAAGGTGGATTACCCAAAATACAATCAAAGCCACCATTTTGAAAAACTTGTGGAAATTCTAAAAACCAATGAAAAAAACGTTTGTCTAAACTTGTTGCCAAAGCAGTTCCTCGATCTAAAATTTGAGCTTCCGTTTTTAGACAGCTCATGTATTGACTATGTGTTGTCAGCTTTTCTTTATGGGCTTCTGTTTTCGGGATAAAGAATTGTGCCACTTGCAAATCAGCAATTTGTTTCAGTCTAAACCACTTTTTTCCTTGGGTTAAGTCTTGGTAGGCTTTGTCTTTTTGGGCAATTTGTTCCGGTGTGTTTTCCGGTAATTGAGAAAACGAGGTAAACTCTTTTTGTAACCCTTTTAAATCATCGTCTACTTTGGCAACGTCATAAGTACTTAATTGTTCTTTGGTTTTGCGTTCTAAAGTGTTACGTTTTTTAAAGGCAGCAGCTATTTCTTTGTTGTCACCAGGTAATGTTTTAAATGCTTCGCTGGCAATACCATTCTCTAATTCTTCAAAATGGGCTAAACCTACAATAGCATTTCCGCACTTAATGTGATGGTCTAAAAAGTTCATCGGTTGACCTGGTTCGTGTGCTTCTAACCAAAGTGCTACTTTACAGAGTTCTACCGCCAATGGGTTTAAATCTACTCCATAGATGCAGTTTTTAATCACGTCTCGTATGGCACCACGGTAGTAAGCCGGTGACGGTTGTTCGGCACCTTCACGAAGGGAAGCTAATTCAGCTGCAATTTTACGAGCTGCCGAAAGCAAGATATGACCCGAGCCACAAGCTACATCACATACTGTAATTGAAAGCAAAGCTTCCTCAGGATTGGCTTTTTTTAGTTTATCAGCAATGATATACTCTAACGAATGTTTGATAAGCGGTTTTACCAATTCTTCGGGTGTGTAATGCGAACCTGAACTTGAGCGTTCATCACCTTTTACAAAAGCAAAGTGGTATTCTAAACCAATTTTTTCTATAACTGGAGCATATTCCAGCAATCCTTCATAAACAGAACCAAATTCTTCTACATCTAAATCAGAGTAATTAACCCGAACCAATTGTTTTTGGTCGTTTACAAATGTGGTTAGGCGTTTTAGTACCTCAATTAAGTTGGCGTTACTTAAAAATTGTTCTTTTAGTGTACCTAGAGCAGCTGGAGCAAACAAGCCACTGCCCAAAGGTTTAATGCCAATTTTGTTACCGTATTCTTGCTGTTCAAATAGTAGAAAAGTGGTTTTTAAACTTTCCCACAAATCGTATTTGTCGCCATCAACATACACCCGGTTTTCGGTTAGTTTACGTAAACGCTCAATACTGTAATATTTATAATAGATTTCTCTGAAGCGTTGTTCTTCTTCAGATAAATTTTCAGGATAAATCAACTTGCGTTCTTCCAATACAATCAAGAACAAAATGCGGTATATCAATCGTAACTGATGGGTATAAAAAGTATTGGCATTGAGTTGATTATTTTCTATTAATGCTATTAATTCTTCATTTTTAGGATGAGAAAGAAAACCGTTGGCTAAGGTTTTAATGGAATCTTCTACCGCTTCACTCAATTTGGTTCGAATACGCGTACCCGAAGCCATACTTTCCTGATGATAAAACTCAATGATGGATTCTGCACCAGCATCAATTTTATCTGGCATTCTACTAGCATGTAACACTCGAAATAGGAGCGAGAAGTCAGCATAAAGTTCTTCCTCAAACATCCGTTCTAAATCGAATTCCAAATAACTCATACGCACCAAACGAGTGGCATCACGTAGTAAACGCAATTGACGTCCATTGGTCACTAAAGCAAATAGATGTTCGGTATTATTGAGGTATTCTTGTACTAACGCATGAGGCGAAACTTTTTGACTGCCAGTATCTCTGCGTTTGTCCAAATTGTCATTATATCCCATAATGTGAATGGGAAAATCATCTTTATTAGTAGCACTATGACTGATGGTATAGGATTTACCATTAATGAGTTGGGATCGTTGCAATCCCATTTGATAGCCTAATTCTATTAATAATGGAATGATTAACTTTTCTCGGGTTAATGATGTACCGCTATCACCTTGCGGTAGTGTTTCTAAACGTTTTTTATAGGCTTGCCAATGCGTTCGCATAATAGACCAAGCCATACCAATTTCATCTCTCAAGGAAGCACTTCGTGCTAAGCCGAAAGCTTCGGGAGTTTGAAATTTATATTTTTCTTCTGAACGGATTTTGTCTAAAATCTCAGAAGAAATGATGTTTCCTTGTATGTTAATGCTCGAAAAACTCATACTTACAATGTTTTAGGTTTTGGCATTAGTACATATATACCCATCACATCGGGCGGTAATACAGGATGTACCGCTTCAAATTTTCTTCCGCCTACCAGTTCTTTAAATCTGCTGTGTGATTCTACCAGGTGCATGGCTCTTTTTTGAGATAAGGTTTGTACTTCATCTTTTAACGAACTATAAGTATCTGCAACCTGATCAAACAATTGCTCTTGTCTTTCGTGTGGGATATTCACCGCACTTTGAGCTTCTAAAAGCAAGTTTTTACAAGAGGAATAGTCTAATATTTCTTTATTGTCAAGAGAACCTGAATAACCCCATAGATACATTTCTTCGGCGATTAATTCTCTGTTTCTACCAATTTCTTTAATCACATTACGCACTCTAAATTGCACAATAGTCGTTCTTTTTTGTACCGATTCCGATTGGATTACGGCTGCTCTGGCAATGTGACCAATTCCGTCTTTTGGCTCAAATGCCAATGCCATAATGAGTTGTGCTAATTGTTCCACGAACTTATGATTACGACCTATATAGATGCGACCTCTGGGTGTAGGCGATTCAAAACTTAAAGGGATATTGGCTACTTGCGGTAGAATTCTTTTTAAATGTTCAGGTAAATTAAAAGGGTCAAGATTGTATCCTAGTTTATCTTTGTTAACAATGGCACCCAAAGTTCTACACGACTGCACTACAAATTGTTCTACGGTGGTAACATCTCCAATTACTTCATCTACTTCTTGTAGTTCCGCTTCAATAGTTTTTGGGTCAATACTTTCGTGAGCAAAAATACTTCGCAATTTTTCTGCTTTTTCTTTGGCTTGTTCCAGTTGGTTGGTAATGATTTTATCTAAGTTGGTTACTTCATCTCCGAAATCCATCAGCATTTGGTTGGCAGAATAATTCGCTTTTGAAGGGTCAAGTAATACTTCTTTCAATACGGTGTCCATGATTGATTTATTATCGTCACCGATTACAATTGAAACACCAGTTGCTTTTTGAATGTCACGAACTTTTTTAATTAATACTTTCAATACTACCGTATCAATAGGATTATCTTCTCCCCAAAGTAAATATGCATAAACTATTTCTGCTCGTTGTCCATATCTATCCACACGACCTTCCCTTTGTTCTAATCTGTTGGGATTCCAAGGTAAATCGTAATGTAATACCGCTGTAAAATGCTCTTGAAGGTTTATCCCTTCCGATAAACAGTCGGTAGCAATTAATACTCGTTTTTCACTTTTCCCCATGGCATCGATCATCTCTTTGCGTTGCTCATCCGCAAATTCAGAAGTGATGGTTTGCACATCGATATTTTTGGGTAATGCTATTTTAAGTAATTCGCCTAAATATTTTGCAGTAGCAATGTAACGGCAAAATATTATGGGATTGACATCTGATTTCAACCAATCATTTACTTGTTCCACCGCTAGTTTTGCCTTTTGGTCATTCTTTAAAGTCATGAGCTGTTCTATCTGACTGATTAATCCGTCAATAGTACTCACGTCCTCTGATTGTAATTCCAATTGTTCTATCAAATCGGTCTCTACCGTATCAGAGTCGCTCTCCTCAGAATAAAACACTGGGTTTTCTTCAGGAATGTCTTCCACTAATAATTGCTTTTCTCTTCGAGCTTTTAGCATTTCTAATCCTGCTTGAGGACTAGACATTACCCCACGTAATAAAGCTAATGCAGCCCAATAATGAGAGAGACCTTTTTTGTCATTATCTCCTTTTTGGGTGATCTTTTGTGCGAAGCTCAATATTTCGGAATAAAAATTTTTGTAAGCCGCATTTAGTTTATACCCAATCTCTTTCGTTTCTCTCTCTGGGAAAGGCGTATCTTGAATGCCATGCCATCTTTTTATACTGGCTCTTTTTCTTTGAATAAAGTAATTTGATAATTCTTTACGTTGTTGCGGTGTAATATTTTCAAAATCAAGTTTGTTGAACTTTTTATCCAACAGTCCCAATAAGGAACGAAACTCTTCATCTTTACCACTGTGTGGTGTAGCGGTTAATAAAAGAAGATGTCTTTTTTCGTTTTCAGCAATATCATGTAATAGATTGTAACGCTGTTGTTGTGTTTTTGATTTTGAACCTGCCGGTAATGCACAAGAGTGTGCTTCATCAACAATTATAAATTCTGGACAATCAGTCAAGAATATTCCTTTTTTGGATGCTTGTTTTACGTAATCTATAGAAATGATTTGATAAGGAAAATGGTGGAATACACTTCTATCATCTGGCAATCTTCTTTCTAAACTAGCAATCGTTGATGAACGGATAATCTCACCATCAATATCTAGTTTATCTTTCAATTCTCCTTTCCATTGTTCACAAAGATGTGGTAAACAAATGATGGCAAATCGTTCTATTTCACCACGCTCAATAGCTTCCTTTAAAATCATTAATGCTTCTACGGTCTTACCAATACCCACATCATCAGCTACTAATAATCTTGTAACTTCTTGCTTTAATGACATTACTAATGGCACAATTTGATACGACCTAGGGCGAAATGATAATTTACCCATACAACGAAACGGTCCTGCTGCATTTCTGAAGGACAACCTAGAAGCATGAAATAACAATTTGGCTGATTCGAAATCGCCTATATCTTTATTTAAAGGGTATTTTATTTCGGTATTGGTTATTTTTTGACCTTCAATTTTTAATGGTAAATATACTCCTGTAATTTCATGGTCAGAGCCACCAAGCGGTTTTATGTTTAAAACTTCTTGATCATCAGATGGCATCACAATCCAATCACGACCTCTATAATTTACCAGTGTACCTGGTTTATGCTCTTTATTCATTCTCTATTACTTTTCTAAAAATATCTTTTCTTGTGGCAATTGCTTCTTCTAAACTTTGGTCGTATCTCCAAACAATTACATCATAACCTGCATCGGCTAATAGCGTTCTTTGTTTTAAATCTTTTTCTTTTACTTCTTCTTTATCGTGAACAGAACCATCAATGAAAATGAAAGTTTGGGTGCCCAAATCTTCATTGTCGTATACAAAATCTGCTGATATGTAATATTCTTTTAAATTGTATTGTGCTCTATCGGGTAGCGATAAACCTTTATTGTATAAAAATTGAATGAACTTTAATTCAGTTACAGAATTTTTATCATATGCAGCTTTAAGAAACTCAAACTGTTTGTGGTAATTTTGTTGTTCATTTTTACCTACTTCAATGGTTGCATCCATTAATAACTCTAATGGTTTTTTGATTAAAGTTCTATCAATTACTTCATGATGTCGTTGATTGTAATAGGATAATAAATCATCATAAGAGGCACGCAAAGCATCCGGTTTTAAATCTTCTCTTGTTTCAGGCTTATAATAGCAAATTTTATAGGCTTCTTCAAATACCGTTTTTAATTTAACTGGATTTTTAGTTAGTTCTGAAAGGACACCCAAACTGCTTTCGGCAGCTTCAAACAACAATATATTGGCATGTTCACCTGAACCCATATTCCAAGCACCTAACTCACTTTCTTCGATTTGAAATACTTTTTCTATGGCTCTTTTAATAGCATAAGTTAACGTAATAACTCCATTTTCATCCAAAGCTAATGTCTTCACTGGTTGGATATAGAGAACGTCTGCAATATCTGTTGCAAAGACATGTACTTTTTTAATTGGGTCTTTTTCGGGCTCTTTTTCTTCTTCATTTGGATTTTTCCAAAACCCTGTATTTAGTCCAATATTATAACCGTTTTCATCGCCAGGTTTTGAGCGTCTCCATTTGCGATTCAACTGTAATAATCTTGCTGAAGGACCATATCGCAATTCTAATAATAATTCACCATTGTATGAAAGCATACACTTTTGTGTATTTCTAATTCCTCCAGAAAAAGAAAAATATTGTTCAATATCATATCCTGAAGATGCTCTTTCTTCTTCTTGAGATGAAATACGTTCCATTAATTTAGTTTGGCTTTCAGAGAGTTCTAAAATGTTGGTTTTAGTTTCAACTCTGTCGTCACTATTTAATTCAAGATTTGTTATTGGGTCGTTATTCACACTTAAACCTTCTTGGTCTAGGAATACATATCCTGTAGTTTTACTAATTTTTAATCTATGTAACAATTGTTCAGAATCAGTAAGCATCATTCTATTTACTCTGTATTTATTACCCATGTGATAAATCAGATTGTTTGGACCAAATTCTTTCAATGCAATAAAACGAGGCCTAGAAATAAACTCTCCTTTGTCTCGATTACCGATAAATGTTCGAACCGGTAATCTTGTAAAGTTATACCCAGGCAAGAAACCTTCAGCAGCTAAATATCTAAAAATGTAAAATTCTGATTGTGAACTATTATTCAATGTATCGTTTAATAATAATTCGCGTTGTCTTTGTGCAAGAAAGTGATCTCTATTGGCATTCTTTTTTTCTTGAGCTCCCGATTTAATCGTTGGATCATCCATAACTAATCTTGCTTTTTCGATTAATCGATTGGCATTTCTATATAACTCTCTCCAACGTTTGAAACTATTATCAAGTAATTCAAAATACTTAGTGGCTTGTAATTCTAATTTTTTTTCAGAATACCATGTGCTTTGTTCTAGTTCTGGTAATATATTGACTAATGTTTTTTTGAATTGAGCAATCCAATGATGTTTCTTTTCTTGGATTTGCTCAAGAATATAATTCTTAATATCTTCTTTTATAGGAAGTACATGTGTTTGTTCTAAATCTAAAATTTCAGCCACTGAAGTTTTTACTTGATTTAAACCTAACTCCATGAAAATGTAGGCGTTTAGATGCGACTCAATTAATTCTTGATTCGATAAATCTAATTTCGGTGCAGCAACAACTCCAGCTACCATTTCCGTAGCATTTTGGAAATAATTTCTATCATGTGGAGAACTGTTAGAACAATAAGTCATCACTAATGCTGTTTGACCACTTCTTCCTGCACGTCCACTTCTTTGAGCATAATTTGCTGGACCCGGTGGAACATTTCTCATGTGAACTACATTCATACTACTAATATCTATACCTAATTCCATTGTAGGAGAACAAAATAAAGCAGATATTTTACCAGCCCTAAAATCGATTTCTCGCTGTTGTCTTTCTGCTGATTGTAGTTGTCCGGTATGCTCAGCACCATAGATGCTTTTGTTTAGATTAGAATAGTTTACCTTGTAATAATTTTGGAAATACGTGTTAGGTGCAATTTCTAAATCTTCGATTGCATTGATACGCACTTTATCCATATCAACTGTTTTTTCATCTCCAATTTTCCAAATCACTTGATCTAAACGAAGGCGATATCCATTTACACTTCCTTTTGATCCTTTTACTTCAACAGAATGAAGAATTTGTGCAGACTGCATTATTTCATAAATCTTCACTAGATAATCCGATAGTTCTTCTCCTCGAAAAGGCAGTTCGCCAATATGCTTGATAAATAATCTTTTAAAATATTTTCCTAAAGCACTTAAATGGCCACAACCAGCAACTTCTAATCCGTAAGGTGTTTTTCCAACGCCTCTTGGAATTAATGTAACTGGTGCTTCAATTTTTTCATTTTCATCCAAACACCAGTTGCTTTCCGTTTTTAATTTGTCCTTAATTTCATTGGCTAATTCTGCTCTTTTGCTTTCTTCCAATTTACGATGGTCTAAAGCATAAGAAGTTCTAAAATAAGTAGTTATTTGGTCCAAAATTTCTAACCTAACTTCTGCAGAAACAGAATTCATTAAAATAATATCTTTCCATTCTTCATCGTCTTTTGCAAGTTGGTTGATTGTTTTGTAATCAATTTTTAATAAAGCACATTGC
Organism: Flavobacterium sp. T50_26; assembly: GCF_057652995.1. NCBI lineage: Bacteria > Pseudomonadati > Bacteroidota > Flavobacteriia > Flavobacteriales > Flavobacteriaceae > Flavobacterium > Flavobacterium sp. T50_26. Next base: position 103,931 of record NZ_JBYFCC010000001.1, on the reverse strand, counting down.
TCTAAGTTTGGCGTGTTATATCTCCAACCTCTCCTTAAGTCATAAATTATTCTAGTAAATAGATACTCCTCGAGCATTTCTTTGTTTTTTTCATCAGGATACTTAGGATTTTCAGATGGTCTTCTAGCGTATTCTGACTCTTTTAAATTTAGAGTGATTGCTGCTCTATTAGCAATGTTACTCGCATTCAGTCCTTCTGGACTTTCTTTCAAAGCATAAAAAATAGCAGACCTTAATTGAATAGTTGATATAAAATCATTAAAATGACCAGATTGTAAAGAAGCATCTTGTCTGTTATCTGTAAAGCTAAGTAACTTTTGTAAACTTGCATCAAGTCCTTGTTCATTCAAGGCTTTAATTGTACTTAATGCTGTAATAGTTGTTGCCGTACTCCGGCCTTCATTACCTAAACGCATCAGTTTAGTGAACTCGTGGATTTTGGAATCAAATATTACACCTGATGTTGGGTCTAATAATAGATTGCAAGTTATAAACCATGCCGGATATTTAGTTTTATCTTCATTTTCAGAAAAATTACCTTGTTTATCAATCCAAATACGTTGGGGTATTTTTGTTTCGTAAAAATTATCTAGTTTCGTGTTATCAGATTTAGTCTTCCAAGTTTCAGGTAACTCTAAAATCTTTTCATCACTCCAAATTGTAGTTCCGTTGTCAAATAAGATGTATCCATCTTCGAAATCCAACCATCCCAATTCTCTTTTTTTTGTACCGAGTTCTTTGTTTCCTTTTAGAGATTGCTTAGATATTTTTTGAGGCAAATCATTAGGTGTTCTTGGAAATAATTTTCCTAAATCATAATCTTTTTTTACACAAATAAATTCATGACCAGAATATCTGCTAAATAATACAGGATAAACATGTAATTCCTCGTTGGTGTTTTTATCCCGAAGGTAAAGTGTATTATCAAGAGTAATTTCTCTTTTTTCTGGGATATCTAAAGTTACCGATACATTACCAGTTTGAGCAATAAATTGATGAAATTTAAATGGCAAATAACTTTTTCTGTTTTCCATTTTGGAAGCAGTTTCATTCAAGGCTTCTGTCCAAATTAAAAACTGTATCAATTTATCTTTGCAATATTGAATAGGTTCATTAGTATCATCAGCCAATTTTTTTGCAATTTCTTCAAGTTTAAGAGGAGTAGCTCTTTGCACAGCATTGTCTTCTAATTTTTTTAATGCAATGTTGTTCTCTAACCATATTGCAATCGGATTCGAAATAAATTTATCAGCTTCATCTGAACTATTAATTTCCTTTTTTAAAGTATTTTTTAATTCAACTAAGTCAACTTTATCAGTTATTGTTGTGTTTTCTAAATATTCCCCAATAATTTGAGAAGTTTCAAAATCTTTATCGAAAATTTGTTTACCAACATTTGCTACTGATTTCTTTTGATCCAATATATTTCCTCCACTAGACATTGTTGCTGATGTTCCAATACAAATGACATTATTTTGACACGATGCATGAATTCTTCTATTCAATAAAGAAACATCTGCACCTTGTCTTCCACGATACGTGTGTAATTCATCAAATACTAAATATTTTAAATTTTTAAAAATAGATTCACGCATAGTTCTCTCAGATGCTCTAGTCATCATAAGTTCTAACATCATGTAATTAGTTAATAATATATCTGGAGGATTATCTCGTACTTCTATTCTGTCTTTAGAAGCCTCTTGACCTGTATACTTTGCAAAAGTTAAAGGAAATTTTTTGCCACTATTCTTTAGATAATTTGCTGCATATTTTTCAATTTCATTTTCTTGTGAATTAATCAATGCATTCATTGGATAAACCAAAATAGCTTTTATACCAGGAGCATATTCATGCTTAAGTAAATCACTAAAAATTGTAGCTAGAAAAGTCAGCGATTTTCCTGAACCAGTTCCTGAAGTAACAATAAAACTTTTTCCTTCAACACCTTTTTGTATTGCTTCAACTTGATGTTTGTACAAATCAAAACCTTTAAAAACGTCATTTAGTCTTGTATCAATTATGCCATCTTTTGTTAATTGGTCTATACTTGTTCCTTTTTCAAAAGTTGGATTAAATTGGATAAGAGGTTCAGGCCATAGTTTACCCGCTTCAAGTTCTTTATCAACTTCTATTTTTATTCTTTCATCTTTTATAAAAAGAAAGCTATTAATATATGATTTATAATCACTTATGATTTGATTGTGTACTTTGAAGATGTTCATTAATGATTTAATTTTTATTTAAAGAATATGAAATAATTAATTCTTACAATTTTTAGAATGTCAACTTGTAAATCTAAAAAATTTTAACAATATAACCTATCCAAAATTTGAATGTGTTGAAAACTACATTTCAATAAAATATTACAAATATTGCTTCTAAATTATTGTTCTCAAAGTTAATTAGATATATTACATCTTCTTTACGGATTTCCGCATTCTCTAAAAAATTCAAAGGAGTACACCCACCTCCCGGCAGGTTTTTGTTTTTGGAATCGCTAAGATAGAAAAAAGAGAATAGAAAAAATAAAAAAGAGAATAATTTCAAGCTTGGCGAAGAAGCTTATTTCGAAGCACTAAACTGTCTGCCAGCACTGAATTTGAAACGAAATACAAAGCTTCATTTAAGACCAAAACTCACCATTTTTGAAAATTGCTGTTACCTGCTGTTTTTTCTTCTGTCATTATAAATTATATCTAATTACTTGTGCGGCACCTCGCTTTTTAGTGTGTGCAACAGATTTATTTATATACAAGTTTCTAATTTCTTTTGGTGCTACAACTCCATTAAAACCGTAGCCTGTAACTTCTATTTGAATTTTAATATTCTTTTCTTTGTCTATTGTTTTATTTTTTCCTCGTTGTTTGGGATACCAATTTTCAACTTCAAAAACTTCAACGATTAAACCTCTATATTCACTTAAAACGTATTTAATTTGAGGTAATATAAGTCAGAAATTCAATTTCGGATTTAGTCAATTCTCTTTTATCTGGAATACTGTAATTCATTGTATTGTCAACTTATATTTTACTAAAATACTAAAATTTGATTTACCACTTTAATTATTTTTATTGTTTACGGGTTTTGAAAAAGCCGTATTTATTTGATTGTACTGCAATTTTTCGGTTTTAGTATAAAAATGTACCGAATTATAGCCGATTTACGGCTTTTCGACGGCTTTTTGACGGCTCCGTAACGGCTTCACTACGGCTCCGTAATGGCTTTTTAACGGCTTTTCGACGGCTCAATAACGGTAATTCTACGGCTTTTCTACGGCTATTTTCGGTAACCATTTTACCAAAATAAACTTGACATAACCTTTCATAACCTAACACAACTATACAAAACCGTGCATTACTTTACACAACCTTACCCATCCTTACATAACTGTACTTTACAAATTTTGAAAAGTATAATCTTTGACTAGTAATTAATTGCATAATCCGTTTAAAGGACATTTATATTCTAAATGTATGGATGAGTAATTTGAAATAGTGAAAATGATTGCCGAAAACATTTTAGTCATAGCCTTACAGCTCTCAATAGAAGAGCAGATTCGCTTGTATAAAATGATCGGGGAGAAGGTGAAACCGAAAAAATGTTAACACTTGTCAAAATTACCGAATGACAATACGATTCTATACAACATTATTCGACAGAGTTCGACATAACACGACAGAGTCCAACAGAGTTCGACATAATACGACATAGTCCAACATTATCAATAATTGCCTGTTTTGAAAAATGTAACCTTTGAACTATGAAAAATTTATATCCAATTTTCATTGCTGACAAGTTAGTATAGATTAATAGAACATCATTTGTAATTTAATCATGATAGCCGAAAACATTTTAGTCATAGCCGAACAGCTCTCCTTGGAAGAGCAGATTCGCTTGTATAAGATGATCGGGGAGAAGGTGAAATGTAAGACACGTAAAAATAAAATTAAATCACATCAAACTATTACAGATGAAGAGGCGATTGCATTTATTAAGAAGATGTGTTTTAGTAGGGAAGTGGGGTTGTATTGATTTGAGGTTTTTTTTTATGTGAAACATTTACAATTTAATCCAATTCATATTTTGATAGAAGCTGATTTATTTCACTTATTTTTTTCCATGGAAATTCTTCTTTCCATTTTTTTGGCGATTCTATTAGTTGAAACTTTGTATTCCATTTCCAGTAATAACGAACATTAGGTGAAAATCCTTGAAAGATTTCATCATATTCATCTCTGATAAAAAGTATTTTTTCAATATTTCCATTTGCATTATATTCTACATAGAGGTATTGGGTTAAATCACCGCTAGTTTTTGTACCGGAAACTTTCCAATTAAATGATTTTTCAACTAAAATGCCTTCTTCGTTGTACCGCATTGTGCCGGAACTGTAGCTTTTAAATTTTATCTTTCCATTTTCAAACCACGTATAGCTAGTGTCTTTATGTTGAATGTATTTTGGTCTACCATCCTCAAAATATTCCTCTTTATAAAAATAATCGTGAATAGTTATAGTATCTTGAAATGAAGGGTTAAATTCACTTCGTCGGACTATTGGATACCTTCTCTCTAAATATCTTTCCTGAATTTTTCGATTGTCGTGTTTTTTTATACTTTTTTCAAAAACCGTATCTCCTTTGGAAAAATTGGTGATTTCAGACTCCAGTTCTCCGTCTTCAAACCAAGAAGCTAGTGTGTCGTTTTTGTGTTTGAACTCTAATACTCCCGATTCATAAAATCGTTCATATAGGTAGAATCTCGGTTTAAAATATAATGAACTTTCAGGATATTTTTTTACAGTTTTTAGATTGCCGTTTTCATAAAATGAAAGCCAAATTCCTTCTTCAAAGCCATATTTATTTAGCTTGTTTATTGTTTCTCCTTTATATAATTCACTGCTGGGTTCTACTGTTGGGTAGTGGTCATCTGAAAGTTCTATTTTTTCATTATAAAAATACACTTCAAAATCATCTGTTTTTAATCCAGTAATTTCATAGTTAATAGAGAAACAGCAATTACAAGAACAAATTTCTTCATTAGGTTCTTTATAAGGAAGAAGAAAAAGTTTATTATTTTGAAATGAAATTTCCGGACTATAAGAAATACAACAATTATCTGAAAAATTTACTGTAATGGAGGTAATTCCATTATTCGACTCAAAATGAGTAATTCTATTGACTAATCGATAGGGATCGTAGGTGTTATCACAATCCTCAGTAGTCCATTTGTGTAAAACCACTTTTGAGGCACTTTTTTTCTGCTTTTCTTGAGCAAGACTGCTCAAAAAGGTTATAAAAAAAGCAAGTACAATTAAAATTTTATTCATTTTTAAAATGTTTTAAACTATTCCTCACATAGTAAAGTGTCAAATTCTAAATGAAGCTGAGTTGAACCATTATGGTCAACAGTTATCCATTTAAAATTCTTAAGAACATAAGCGTTCCCTCCATCGATGTTAACCCATTCGTCAATTCCTATTGCACCGTTTTTCAAGTCATCTTTTGTAGTAAGTCCAATCGGAGCAACATAACTTCTATTCTTAACAAGATACTTACATTTATTAGTTTCAAAAACTTGTTCTACTTGTGATTGTGAAACAAATTTTGATTTTGTTAGTGTTGGGAGACTATTGTTTACTTCAATAGGAGACATTGATGTGGCACATGAACTAAGAAACAGTGTCAATCCAATAATAATTAGTTTAGTGAGCTTCTTCATTTTTTGATCTATTTTAATTAATAAAATATAAGTAAGATTTTAAAATTTACCTTGATTCGGTTTTTTAATCACTCTTTTTTAAATCTTTTCACTATTAAAATTCATTTCCCAATCGCCTTTTCCGGGATTGAATAGTATTGGAATTATTCCAAAGATAAATTCAATTCTTCGTTTGAATTTCCAGTTGCCAACGATTGTAGTTTTATTTTCGGAAAATGTGCCAAAATAATATAAGGTTGGATGTTTTTGATTTGTCTTTATTCTTTCTCCTTTCAGATTAATTTGATCATTTATGGGCATTAACTTTTGGAATGAAATTTTATCATTTTCAACTTTACCGATAATTTTTCCGGTTTCTTTCATTCCTCCGGTGGCGGTATCGTCCTTTACAATTCCGTTAAAATTAACGCCATCAAAATGTTCAATAGTAATTTCAAAATAGGTTTTTTCAAAGCCTATTACTTTTTGTAATTGCTTGTTTTCATAGGTGTAATGTCCTTTCCAATGTCCTACCATTTTACTAAAATAAAAAATATATTGATAACGCTTCCGTTTCAAGTCTATTTATTCTTAAAAACACTTTCTTTAAAAATTTAATTCTTTCCGTAAAAATGATTTCATTATAAAATAGATACAGTTTTCTATAAGAAAACCTCTTCCGAATTCCTCGAATTTCCTCGAATTTCCGGGAATCGTTCTGGAAACTGTCCTGAAACATCCGGGAATCATCCCGGGAAAACTGCACGGAAATTACTCTCGGGAACTTTATATGACTTAAAAGGACACTATTGTACAGTATTGTACATTATGCATACAGTATCGTACACTAGCCATACACTATAGTGCACTATCCAACTTCTGAAAATCATAAAAATGTAACCTTTGAAAAAACATTTTTGAAATGGTTGCCGAAAATATTTTAGTCATAGTCGAACAGCTCTCTCTAGAGGAGCAGATTCGCTTGTATAAAATGATCGGGGAGAAGGTGAAATGTAAGACACCTAAAAATAAAATTAAATCTCAGCAAACTATTACAGATGAAGAGGTGATTGCATTTATTAAGAAAATGTGTTTTAGTAGAAAAGAGAGCATGTATACATAGCTAAAAAATATTATCGTAAATTTTTAGTATGCCTGATTCGATAGGTTCTGATAATGTTTTCCATTTCGCTATGTGATACGTTTAACGGATCAAGTTCAATTTTTTCAAATCCATCTTCGTCATAAAAATAAGTCAGATAGGATTTGGAAGATTTACCAAAACCTTCTTGAATTACTTCTTCACCTTCAATGGTAGACCAGTCTTTAAAATGCACATTACTGGTTGTTATTCCTTTACTGTCGATGCTGATTTGTGGTTTAGCGTTAAATACTTTCTTAGATTCTTTAAATAAGGTATAAACTCCGACAGAAAACAAAATAGAACCCAACAGTAAGAATTTTGTTTCCCCTTGAAGAAAATAATAAACGCCAAGAGCAACTATAAAAAAGGCAACACCCATCTCTACATACATAGTTACCTTAGAAAAGTTGATTTCTTTTTTTGGAGGAAGTGAATAATCCTCTCTAAAAGTGTCTTCTTTTTCAAATTTCTTCGCAATCTTTTTTAATTCATTTTTGTCGTGGTCGTTTCTGATTTCGGTTTTCTCAAAAACATTTCCGTCTTCCCAAATTAATTTTTCTTGAATTGCTCTTTTTTTTAATTCGTTTACATTGTGTACATTGGCAAAAGCCCAAATTCTCCATTTGGTTATCATATAACTCCAAATTAGCCAAGCTAAAATAAATCCAATTAAAAAGGCAATTGCACTACCCCATTTAGGAATATAATTTTGGTCGGATAAGTATAATCCTAACGCTGGACAACCCATGATCATTAAAACCACCGGAACGTTCACCATTAAATGACCTCTTTTTATTGCTTTGTCAACCGATACTTCTAATCTCATGTGAAATTATACTAAAAACTAATTCTGTTTTTGTGATTGTAATTTGCTTATAAAAGTAAAAAATAATCTTCAAAGTAAATTAAAAAGGTGAGAGGATAGCCAAAACGAGTATACATTATTGTCCCCTATCGTACACTATCATACAGTATTGTCCACCATCGTACACTAGCCATACACTACATTACACAATCCAACTTTAGAAAATCATAAAAGTGTAACCTTTGAAAAAACTTTTTTGAAATGGTTGCCGAAAACATTTTAGTCATAGCCGAACAGCTCTCCATAGAGGAGCAAATTCGCTTGTATAAAATGATCGGGGAGAGGGTGAAAAGTAAAACTCGTAAAAATAAAATTAAATCTCATCATGCTATTACAAATGAAGAGGCGATTGAATTTATTAAGAAGATGTGTTTTAGTAGGGAGGTGGGGTTGTATTGATTTTTAAAGTTCATTTGTGAACGGATTAGCCGTTTTTTATAGCCAGTTTTGTTGAGCAAATCTATTCTTCCTTCACAGGGTTCGTATTAATTCAGTATTCAAATTTCACTAATTTATTTTGGTTTTTATCCATTTCAGCTTTTTTTGAGTTGAACTCTACCTTATCAACGCAACTATCCATCATGAATCCAAAATAGGCTGCAACGCTTATCATCGGTTGTGTTAAATGTCCTATTTTTAATTATTTCAATATAGTAATCTTAAAAATCATTCCGGAAATAATTTTTCCCTTCAACAAAAGGGATGGTAAAATAGGTTGGGAGTGTTTAGTTACTCAAAGCATATTGATCTTATTTACTTTAACTAAAAATTAGTATTCGTTGTACATTAGACTGCGTTCGATTTTAGTAATTTTATGGTTATGAAAAAAGAAAGTAAAAAAGGGTTTTTCTTCAAAAACTACGAAGCACCTTTCGTTTCACCTTTTGACAAATTATTTGAAATTTTTAAGGAGCTAATTACACACACCTCAGGTGATTTTGACGAGGCTATCGACTGGCTTCGTCAATTGGATGTAGAATATAAACTTACCGATAAAAATTATACGATTGATGATTTTATAGAAGATTTAAAGAAAAAAGGATACATCCGAGAAGAAATTAAAGATGATGGAACGTCAGGAACCGGCATTACTTCTAAAACAGAACGTGCCATACGGCAACAAGCGTTGAATCAAATTTTTGGTAATTTAAAAAAATCCGGAACCGGAAACCATAAAACCAAGCATGCCGGAAGCGGTGATGAACAAACCGGCGAATTTCGTGCCTATCATTTCGGCGATTGCTTAGACCGTATTTCGCTTACCGAAAGTCTTCGCAATGCTCAAATTAATCATGGAATTGCTGATTTTCAATTAACAGAAAATGATTTGGTGGTAGAAGATACTCATTTTAAAGCCCAGATGAGTACCGTTTTGATGATCGACATCAGTCATAGTATGATTTTGTATGGCGAAGACCGCATCACGCCGGCCAAAAAAGTGGCTATGGCCTTGGCAGAACTCATTACCACTCGTTACCCAAAAGATACACTTGATATTTTAGTTTTTGGAAACGATGCTTGGCCAATTGCCATCAAAGAACTACCGTATCTTAAGGTTGGCCCTTATCATACCAACACGGTGGCGGGTTTGCAACTGGCAATGGACATGCTTCGCAGAAAACGAAACACCAATAAGCAAATTTTTATGATCACGGATGGAAAGCCCAGTTGCGTGAGAGAAAAAGACGGCACCTATTACATGAACAGCAATGGTTTGGATGAGTACATAGTAGAACAATGTTATAACCATGCTGCACAAGCACGAAAATTGCATATTCCAATTACCACGTTTATGATTGCCAATGACCCTTATTTACAACAGTTTGTGAACCATTTTACCGAAGCCAATCAAGGAAAAGCATTTTACACCGGACTTAAAGGATTGGGTGAAATGATTTTTGAAGATTATGAGAGTAATCGAAAGAAGAGGGTGAAGTAGGGAATTTAGAATTTAGAATTTAGAATTTAGAATGGAATGTACTACTACTAACTGCAGACAACCGACAACAGATAACCGACAACCGATAACAGACAACAGCCAACCGACAACAGAAAAAAAATGAAAAACATACAAACATTAGCTGAATTAAAAGCATCCGGATATATATCCAAAAGCATCAAAGACGAATTGCGTGATAACTTACGAGACAAAATTAAAGCCGGAGTTCCTGTTTTTGAAGGTGTGCATGGATTTGAAAATACCGTTATACCCGAATTAGAGCGTGCCATTTTATCGCGACACAACATCAACTTATTAGGTCTTCGCGGTCAGGCCAAAACACGATTGGCTCGTAAAATGATTGAATTATTAGACGAATATATTCCTATTGTAGCCGGTTCAGAAATTAATGATGATCCGTTAAACCCCATTTCACGTTATGCTACTACTTTGCTGGCGGAGAAAGGGGATGCTACACCAATAGCGTGGTTGCATCGAAGTGAGCGTTTTGCAGAGAAATTGGCCACTCCGGATGTTACCGTAGCTGATTTAATTGGCGATGTTGACCCAATCAAAGCAGCTAATTTAAAGCTTTCCTATGCTGATGATCGCGTGATCCATTTTGGAATGATTCCCCGGGCTAATCGTTGCATTTTTGTGATTAACGAATTGCCCGATTTGCAGGCTCGAATTCAAGTGGCGTTGTTCAATATATTACAAGAAGGTGACATTCAAATTCGCGGATTCAAAGTCCGCATGCCATTGGATATGCAATTTGTCTTTACTGCCAATCCGGAAGATTACACCAATCGAGGAAGTATCGTCACTCCGCTAAAAGACCGTATTGGTTCGCAAATATTGACACATTACCCCGAAACGCTGGCGGTTGCTCGGAATATCACACAGCAAGAGGCCAAATTAAATACCACACAAACAGATGCGGTTTATGTTCCCTCCATCGCTAAAGATTTATTGGAACAAATTAGTTTTGAAGCTCGTGAAAGTGAATTTATTGATGCCAAGAGTGGCGTGAGTGCCCGGATGAGTATCACGGCTTATGAAAATTTAATTAGTACGGCAGAGCGACGAGCACTACTTTCCGGCAACGACCAAACAGTGGTTCGTTTGTCTGATTTTATGGGCATTATTCCGGCTATTACCGGAAAAGTAGAATTAGTGTATGAAGGCGAGCAAGAAGGGGCTGCTGTTGTGGCACAACACCTTATTACTGATTCCATCCGCACTTTCTTTCCCGCTTTTTTTCCTAAAATAGAAAAACTCGAACGCGATGCTGATGCGAGTCCGTATGCGAAAGTACTCGAATGGTTTTTTGCTGAAACCGGTTTTGAATTACTTGATGATGCCCCCGATGACGTGTATCAAAAACAATTGGATAAGATTCAACCCTTGGAAGATTTAATTCAGCGGTACCAACCTTCTTTTCCTATTGAAGACAAGTATTTTTTAAAGGAATTAATTTTATGGGGTTTAGTAGAATACAATAAATTAAGCAAGGAGCGTTTGACAGAGGGATTTCAATTTAAAGATTTGTACAGTAGTTTTATTACTAAATTGTAATGAATATGTTGGAAAGATTAGAATAGCTTTTTCAAATTGAATGCGAGCACCTCCTATGCGAAGTTTTGAAAATTTTGTAATTTTAGTAACAACCCCACTGATGAAGAGGCGATTGCATTTGTTAAGATGATGTGTTTTATTAGGGAGGTGGGGTTGTATTGATTTAAGGTTTTTTTATGTGAAATATTTACTGTTTAATCTAATTCATACTTTGAAAGGAGCTGATTTATTTCATTTATTTTTTTCCATGGTAATGCTTCTTTCCATTTTTTTGGCGATTCTATTAGTTGAAACTTTGTATTCCATTTCCAATGATAACGGACATTAGGTGAAAATCCTTGAAAGATTTCATCATATTCATCTCTGATAAAAAGTATTTTTTCAATATTTCCATTTGCATTATATTCCACATAGAGGTATTGGGTTAAATCACCGCTAGTTTTTGTTCCGGGAACTTTCCAATTAAATGATTTTTCAACTAAAAGACCTTCTTCGTTGTATCTCATATTGCCGGAACTGTAGCTTTTAAATTTTATCTTTCCATTTTCAAACCACGTATAACTAGTGTCTTTTTGTTGAATGTATTTTGGTCTACCATCCTCAAAATATTCCTCTTTATAAAGATAATCGCGAGTGGATATAGTATCTTGAAATGAAGGGTTAAATTCACTTCGTTGGACTATTGGATACCTTCTCTCTAAATATCTTTGCTGAATTTTTCGATTGTCGTGTTTTTTTATATTTTTTTCAAAAACCGTATCTCCTTTGGAAAAAATGGTGATTTCAGACTCAAGTTCTCCGTCTTCAAACCACGCAGCTATTGTGTCGTTTTTGTGTTTAAACTTTAATGCTCCCGATTCATAAAATCTTTCATATAGGTGGGGTATTGGTTCAAAATATAATGAACTTTCGGGATATTTTTTTACACTTTTTTGATTGCCGTTTTCATAGAATTCAATCCAAATTCCTTCTTCAAAGCCATATTTATTTAGCTTGTTTATTGTTTCTCCTTTATATAATTCACTTCTAGGTTCTACTGTTGAGTAGTGGTCATCTGAAAGTTCTATTTTTTCATTATTAAAATACACTTCAAAATTTTCGGTTACCAATCCTGTAATTTCATAGTTAATAGAGAAGCAGCAATTACAAGTGCAAAGTTCACCGTTAAGTTCTTTATAAGGAAGGAGCATTAATTTATTATTTTGAAAGGCTATTTCCGGTCTAAATGAAATGCAACAATTATCTGAAAAATTCACGGTAATGGAGGTAATTCCATTATTAGACTCAAAATGAGTAATTCTGTTGACTAATCGGTAGGGATCGTATGTGTTATCACAATCCTCTGTAGTCCATTTTTGTAATACCACTTTTGATGCACTTTTTTTATACTTCTCTTGAGCTGTACTACTCAGGAAAGTAATTAAAAAAGCAAGTACAATTAAAATTTTATTCATTGTTCTATTGTTTTAAATAGGTTATCAGCTCAACAAATAGGGTATTTTTGTTAAATCAGTTTTACATTTACAGGAGTTTCAACACTATTCTAATTATAATCAGTATTGCTGCTATTAGTATATATTTTTTCCATTTAAAGTCTGATGTTTTTGTTGGTTGGTTTATTGACTTTTTTTGATGAGCTGGCTGATATACGTGGAATGTAGTTTTTTCAAACAAATCGTCTGCTTCTTCCGTATCTATTTGAACGCCTAATCGTCGTTTGGCGATTTTAAAAGTAAAATCTTCCATGAGTTGGTCTTCAAAATAGACTTCATCCTCATCCTCTTCATCTTTCCAATACAATTTTCCGTTTTCTTCGTAGGCGTTTTGATAGATTTCAATTTCTTCTTCAAATCGTTGACCGAATTCCTGCTTAGTATCCTCGGCTACGTATTTCAGTCGTTTTTTTTCGCCGTTTTGAATTAAGGAATAGCCTTGAAAATTCACTGAACTCACACAACTTACCGTTACAATTTCTGCTGTTGGAAATTGGTTGACTAACTTTTTTTCGTAGGCTGCTAAATTCAAGTTTTTAGCCTCTTCAATAGCTTTTGTTGTTAATTTATAGCCGTCACAAATGATAATATTTCCGTTATAATAGCCTATGCCAATCTGGTTGTTTTTAGGGTTTAAAATTTCATCAAACGTAGTATTTTCAATTTGTTCATAATTGATGAAGCCCAATAGTTCTAAAAGTTCATTTTCATTTGAGAAATTTTCTTTGTTTTCGATTATAATTAATGATGTGTTCCAACCCATGTTTATTAACTTTTTTAAAATCTCTTTTCACTACTAAAATTCATTTCCCAAAATCCATTTCCGGGATTGAATAGTATTGGAATTATTCCAAAGATAAATTCAATTCTTCGTTTGAATTTCCAAGTGCCAACAATTGTGGTTTTATTTTCGGAAAATGTGCCAAAATAATATAAGGTTGGATGTTTTTTATTTGTTTTTATTCTTTCTCCTTTCAGATTAATTTGATCATTTATAGGCATTAACTTTTGGAATGAAATTTTATTCTTTTCAATTTTACCGATAATTTTACCGGTTTCTTCCATTCCTCCGGTGGCAATATCATCATTCACTCTACCACTAAAGTTGACTCCGTCAAATTTTTCAATGGTAATTTCAAAATAGGTCTTTTCAAAACCTATCATCTTTTGAATTCGCTCTTTCTCAAACTTATAATAACCTTTCCAATGTCCTATCATTTTACTAAAATAAAAAAAATAGTGTTACTGCTTGTATTTCAATACTACATATTTTTTAAAGTGCATTTTTTCAGAGATTTTATTCATCTGCTATAAAATAATTGTATCCTATTTCTTTTACGAGAGTACGGACAGTTTTTTCATCTGAAACTTTGTGAATTAAAATAATATTTTCATCACTTTCTGTATCAACAAAGCCATATTGAAAACCATAGTTCCTTAATAGTTTATCGCTTTCAATTGTGCAGTTGAAATCATTCCATTGATACTTTTCTGAAGCAGATGAAAGATCTACTTGTATGTTGAAATTTTTATTCATTAGTTCAGTTACTTCAAGTGTACTATCAAAAAAGCTATTATTTTTATTTTTTCTGATTAGAAAAGGGATGTTGTTTTTCTCAATAAATTCGAGTATAAAATTCAAATTTGTATAATATAAATCACTTCCTGAATAGTTATTCATTGTGTCAATAAAACTGTTAAATGATTTTTGATAATCAGAATTCAAAACTAATTGGCCAAGTTTTTTATATGCTTGTTTTTCTAAATAAAAAGAGTCTATCGACGCTTTCGAGTTACTATTTGTCTTACTCTGTTCTGATTTATTTTGACTTTGTGCCAAACTTAATTGAGGAAAACAAGAGTATACAATAATGGAAAAAATTAAAACAACATGTATTTGCATAACTCTCTTTTTAAAAAATTAAGATATATTAAACTCCAACTTACTTATTTCAACCACTTGTTTGTCGTTAATCATTTTTTATTATTTCGTAATGATACCAATTAACAAACACTAAATTAAAGGTTTTATTTATTTTTAAAATTTCGTTTTTCGTAGCTTCGTTCCACTTAGCAATACAAAGTTCAATTACTTGATCGTCTTTTAGTGTCCCAAAGTAAGTAGTATTTTCTGTTTTAAATGCAAAACCCTTTACAAGTGCATTCCCATCTATAATCACTTGTCCAACCGAATTGAATTTCAGTAGCGTTTTCAATTCGTTAAAATTGACTGTCAAATTAGGCAAACCGATTGTTTTTCTAACGTGACAATTTTTGAATAATGTATAATCCTCAGCCTTTTTACTATGATTATCCCAAATTTCTTTTATCTCTTTAAACTCGAGTTGTATAGCAGATAAAGCACTACCATTTAAAAATTCATTTTGTCGGTAATCGTCTTCATGAATATAAATGTCAAACTCCGTATCCTTTGTTTTTGGTGAAGTTTGAGGAAATTCGTTTGAAATTGTTGGTAAAGTAAACCAAAGGTCATTTGGATTTACCATCTTAAACTTTTCGGATTCTTGTGGTGCTTTTTT
This sequence comes from Flavobacterium sp. T50_26, assembly GCF_057652995.1. NCBI lineage: Bacteria > Pseudomonadati > Bacteroidota > Flavobacteriia > Flavobacteriales > Flavobacteriaceae > Flavobacterium > Flavobacterium sp. T50_26. The sequence goes on along the minus strand of NZ_JBYFCC010000001.1, from coordinate 88,675 downwards.
GTTTCGTCCAAATATTTTGTCAAATAATCCCATCTTGTCATTATCTTTTGTTGAACAACTTATAAATAGTAAAGTTATAATTGTAAATAGAACGTGTTTCATAAAATTATCGTTTTTTATTTCCATTTTTCTATCCACTTTTTTTCATTTTCAGATAGCATTTCTACTTCCGGTATGTAATTGGGATTGGATATGTACCAATCCATTTTTTGGAAATAATGGTTCAGTTCTTGGTTTTGAAAAATATAACCACGTCTTGCGAAAGGTAAATTTTTCAAAACTCTTCGATGGAAATCATTTTCCGGTGAATTGATTTTATCATCTTGAAAATAGGAAAATGGGAGGTAGCTAAAATTTTGAAAACCAAAATAATTTTGAGCAAAGAGAAACAACTCGCCCTCAATTTTAAAATTCTTTTTTTGAAAAATAAGTGTACCTTTTTGTAAATGAAATTTTAAAGCACCTTTTTCAAACAAAGTATTTTGATTTTCTTTGATGTTTTCCACTTTTCCGATGCCGTTAATTAACCAATCATCAGTAGTTTTAAAGAAGGATTTCGGAATTGAAAATGTCTCAAATTCACCCATGTCAATAATTAGCGTAAAATCATCAATTTGATTATTTGCCCAACGATTGGCTGCGGTTAAAACATATTCAAAGTTGTAGTTATATTCTACAGAACGGGATATGTTGAAGTTATAGGTGTGTTTGATGATATTCAATCCTTTTTTAAAATGGGTTTCAAAATGATAGACATAATAAAAATTGACATCGTTAATATTTTGATTTTCATCTAAAATTGCCAAATCCAACGACTTTATTTTTCCGCTTTTAGCGTATAATGAATCCGCAACATACGCCACATTGTACTTTAAAATGCTGTTGTTTACCTCTACTGTAAAATCCCGCATGTAAGGATGCTTTCCATTTTTAGGCGTTCCGTCTGCATCACCCTCCGGTGAAAAAGCTTCAAAACCCACGGTTATTGTTTTGGCTTCTTTTGGATTGAAAAATTCATAATAAACGGATACTTCAATAAATTGATTACGAACTTTTTTGACGGTCAAGATTTCTTTTTTTACACTTATGTTGGTTTCAAATATAGGAATCAATTGATTTCCTTTTGCAAAAAATGCTCCGTCATTAGCATAAGTGAGAAAGCTAAAAAGCGAAAATAGTAAAAGAAACCTTTGCTTTTTTATAGGATGTAGTAGGGTAGAATTATAAATACAACAAGTTAGAATAATTAATTTAAAAATCAGTTTCATGTTTTAATCTGTCTTTTACTGTTAGTATTTTTAACTTGCCGATAACTTAAAGATAGTTGTTTTTTTATAATATAAACCAACTCTAAAGAAGTAGCTATAGTTCTACTAAAATAATAAAATTTAATTTACACCAATATTATTTTTTGATCAGAAAAATTTAAAAAAATAGCATTAAAAAATATCCGAAATAAACGCCGTTTTACTACCAAAAAAAACTACCTTAGTACCAGTTAAAATGAATATTAATCGTACACAATTCCGTACACGATTTTAAATAAAGTCAACGTTTTAGCGGGTTAAAAAGGCAGTTTTTAAAAGTAGGAAAATTAGCTCATAACCCGAAGGTCACAGGTTCGAGTCCTGTTCCCGCTACAAAGGAAACCTCAGTTAACGCTGGGGTTTTTTATTTTATAGCACTTCTGTCATGACTGCTTAATGAATCTAACACGGATATTCCGATTGCATCTGAACGGATTAAGAGGATTGACGCAGATTTTTGATTCGCTTTGCGAAAGCAGATGTTCACGGATTGGTGAGTGCCAAATTCGAGGCATGTATTTCAAACTTTGTAATTTTACTGTTCTTTTTTAATTCCGCTTCATCTCCTTAATAATTTTATTCGTTCTCCTATCCGCATACATCCGATTTAATGCCGTAAAAGCCCAAATCACGGCAGGTATCCAACCGATAATCGTGATTTGAAGAAGTAAACAAATAATACCCGAAAGTATTTTTCCTTGTAAAAGCAAGGAAAGCCAAGGGAGGAAGAAAGCGATGACGTAACGCATAATTTATTTAAAATTTTTTAAGATTTTTTCAACCCTCGAAGGGTTTCTAACCTTTCGCGGGTTTATTTCAACACATGATGAGCCAGCACCTTCTGTACATCATACACATTGACCGATTTGTTAAACTGTTTTCGAATGCTGGGTTGAACTTCACTTGAAATCCAAATTTTTAATTCTGCTTCCAAGTCAAATGTTCCTGCTGTTTCTATGCTAAATCGTGTGATGGCTTTGTAATTAATCGATTTGTATTCGGTTTTGCTTCCGGTTATACCTTGTACTTCCACAAAAATCAACCGTTTGTTAGTGAAGATAAACGTATCTCGAATGAGCTTAAATCCCAATTCAATTTCTTCCGAATCGGTGAGGAGTTGCCCATATTTTTTTATTAATTCTTCCTGGCTAACGGCTCCTGCGTTGCCTAATAATGCTGAAAATAGTCCCATTTGTATATAGTTTATTAATTTGTTTTTTTAAGCTACTATTCGGTACAATGTAAATAGACAATCTTGTCATTCTTACAGCGTAAGAATCCCGGTAGCTATGAACTCTTACACTTTTAAAGCTTTCTCTTCTCAGCACTTTTGTTTACTATTCACTCTAGCAGTAAGTTTTTTAAAGGTACATTTTAAAAAGTGACTATTTGATTAAAACATATCTCTATTATCCGTAATCATTTTATGGTTTTTAAAAATACCTTTGTTGAAATTTAATCTGCTTGCTTTTACAGCAATGGGGTAGTGGTCGCCGGTTTCGGCAGTCATGACTAATTTTTTGGTTGAACTAGAGCTAAAGTCGATTTTGCCTTCTGCCAAGTCGGTTAATTTTGCTTTTACTTCTGCAGAAATTTCTAAATCGGTTTCAATTTCAACTTTTAAATTTTTTGCATACAAAACGCCGGTTACAATAATTACATCGTTCTTGTTTAGGTTGTTGTAGAGTAAGATATTGGGATGTAAAAAATCATAATTTGATAAATATTGTTCTAATTGACCCAGCTGAATTTCTTTCGTTATAGAGTTGTCGTAGCTGATAGAGACTTTTTTTCCACTTTTAATTTCGGCCGATAGATTTAAATTTGCAAGACCCAACGATTTGAGAATTTCTTCAAGAGCCGTTAAACCAATATTGAAATTGTATTCGTTTTTTGAGGTAGAATTTACTGTTAATGCAGAATTTGTTATAACCGTTAACTCAACATCACTTTTCATAGCAAAGCTGATTTGGTCATAATACATCTGAATTTTATCAAAATCTTTTTTTAACCATAATTGGGTAAGTTTGTGATTTCTAACGGGAGATTCAATTAAATCATATCCCGCTTTTTTTAATTTTTTTGTTAACATAGCATTGATTTTTATGCCTACTCTATACTTCCCTTTTCGGCTGACTGGATTTATTTTCAAACTTATTAAATTTATAAATTAAAAACATCCCCACAATTGAGTATTTTATTCATAATCATACTATTATTTGGAAATTGATGGGTAGTGGTAATGTTTTTTTTGATTACGCTATCTTTTTTTAACTGCAAAGAGTTGTAAGAACATAACCTGTTTTGAAAGGGTTTGGTTTACCCATACAAGTTCTTTTATAAATTTTATTTTAGTTGACTACTTAATACTACTTATATTTACACAGTTAAAGCGGGTAAGTTATAAAATTGACGTTTGACTTTGAACTGATTTTGTTAATTAAATTTTTTTAGTTTGTTTACAGTATTAAAAACGTTTTTGAAAGGTAAAATGAAAAAGGATGTAGATTCTATTGACTATATCTGCTCGCATTTTAAATCTGTTCAGACCAAACGAAACGAAATTTTAATTGCTTATCACGACATTGCGAATAGTTATTATTTTGTTAGCAGTGGTTGTGTTCGATTATTTACATTTACAAAAGAAGGACAAGAAATTTCGAGGTATTTTGCTTATGAGGGAAATTTTGTTACTGCACTTCCCAGTTTTATAGATCAAAAACCGGCAGAAGAGTTTTTGCAAACTATTGAAAAATCTGAATTGTTGTTTGTGAGCAGGTCGGATTTTTATAAATTGGTGCATGAATTTCCTGAATTTGCCAAAATTTATACGGAAATTCTCGAACTTGGATTTGTTGTTGCACAAAAAAGAATCTACGGTTTTCAAGGTTTTGATGCCATGGAAAAAGTGAAATGGGTAATAAAAAATCAACCACAATTACTACTTCGGGTCTCCAATAAAATGGCTGCTTCCTACTTGGGTTTATCACCTTCTACACTTAGCCGAATAAAATCAAAATTATAAAAGTGTTGCTCTAGAGCAACAATTAGTTTTTTTCTGTACATTAACTTTGCAGAAAAATTTCAGCTATGAACTATTTCTTACTATTATTGGCACTATTTTCATCCATTGGTTATGGTCAGAAAAAAGAGAAAGACACATCAACTCAACAAACCGAAAACACCTACATTCAACCTTCTTTTCAATTAACACAACATGCTGCTTTTGAATTGTTGATTCGTGCCAATCAAAAAGCAAAAGAATTAAACAAAAGTGTTTCAATAGCTATTTTGGATGATGCAGGAAATAGTATATTGGTTGCACAAGGCGACGGAGTTGGTCCGCATAATACAGAAGCTGCAAGACGAAAAGCCTTTACGGCATTATCAACAAAAACATCTACGTGGGTGTTATTGAGAAATGCAGAACAAAGTTTAGATACTAAAAATCTAGCTACTTTACCGGAACTTTTACTTTTAAGTGGCGGACGTCCCATTTTGTATAATGGAAAGTTGATAGGAAGCGTTGGTGTTGCAGGCGGAGGGAGTCCGGAAAACGACGACATCATTGCCAAAGCAGCAGCTATCCCTGAATTTAGTATAACAACTATAAATTAGTATAAACTATAACAACTAACAAATTATGAAAAATTCAATCTTCTCTTTTCTGTTTATTTTAATTTCGATGTTTGCAGCTGCACAAGATAGTAAACATCAATTATCAAGTCATATTTTAGATGTTTCAAAAGGTTTACCAGCCACAGGAGTAACAATTAAGCTGGAGCAAATGAATGAGGAAACAAAGAAATGGATTTTTGTAGATGAGAAAAAAACAGACCACAATGGCAGAATTACAGATTTCTTAGCGAATGAAAATGATAATCGCGGAATTTATAAACTAACTTATTACACCAGCGACTACTTTAAAAGTAGTAAAACGGAAAGTTTTTATCCCTTTATTGAAGTAGTTTTTCAAATTAAAGATAAAAGTCATTACCATGTTCCGATTACTCTATCCGCTTTTGGATATACTACCTATAGAGGGAATTAGTACTAATTTACAGGTTTTGTTTTTTTTATATTTAAAATAGTAAATTTTTCGATTTTTACTGTATGCAGATTTTATTAACCCTCGAAGGATTCAAAACTCTTCGAGGGTTAAATTGTTTTTTTACTTTCCAAGTACTAGTTAAATTTATTTTGCATATTTTTTTATTTCCTACATTAGCCACCAAATTTTTACAACGCTTTCAATTTAACTTTATGCATAAAACTTTACGATTAGTTATAACGATAACTATTCTTTTTTTTACTTCAACTCTTTTTTCGCAAGATAGAACGATTGATTCGTTAAAATTGCTTCTCAAAAACCCCAAAGTGCATGACACTGTTAAGCTGTTTGCTATACTAACTGCAAAGATGCAAAAGTATCACGAGACAGATGAAAAACACTACATTCTCAACCGAATGCAAGGGAGTTATGCGTTGGAATGCCTAAAGAAAAAAAGCTCACCAGAAGTGCGTACGGCCTACGTGCAATGCCTTGCCAATTACTACAGTAGTTTAATGGAAGAGCACAAAGCCAAAGGAGATCTTATACCCGCTTTGGCAGCGATAGACAAAAGTATTGCCCTTTTTAAATCGGAAAAATTATATAACGATATGTACTATTCCGTGATGGATAAAGGTCGATTGTATGCAAAGTTTAAACATTTTGAAAAAGGAGCAGAATACCTGTTTGAGGCTCTTCGTTATTTTGAAAAGCATCCCGGTGAAAATCCGGTTGTGGAAATTGGATCGGTCTATTCTAACCTTGCCGGACTTTATTCTATTCAAGGCGATCATGAAAAAGCAATAGAGTATGGTAAAAAAGTTATTGTTTGTTGTGAAGCAAATAAGAGCAATGAATACGTGGAAAACAACGAAAACACAAAATTTGTGACGTACTCTATTATTGGTGTAGCCTATCGTAACCTAAAAAAATATACCGAAGCATTAGATAATTTAAATAGAGCTTTAGCTATTGCTAAAAATTCAAACAGTTCATTTAAAGTTAGTTATGTTTTGAGTCGCCTTGGCAGTGTAAAATTGGCCGAGCAAAAATTTGATGAAGCTGAGGCGTATTACAAAAAAGCACTCGAAGGTGATTTAGATGACAAGAGTTTAGCCAATGGTTATACCGGCATTGCACAACTGTATTTTGAAAAAAAGGACTATGAGCAAGCTTATTTTTATATAACCAAAGGTTTAGATTTGAGTATTAAAACAGAAAGCATCGATCTTCAAGAGGTGGGAAGCGAACTTTTGTTTAAATTGAGTGAAATGCGAAACGATTATAAAAAAGCATTGGAGATGTATCAACTTCACAACAAAATTGTTGGTTATAAGAACGTTGAATCATCAAAAAATGAATTGGAAAAGCAACAACTCAAGTACAATTTTGATAAAAAGGAATTAAAATTAAAATTGGATGCCGAAAAGAAGGCAGCCATCAAAAACAATTGGCTCATTGCTCTTTCTGCTGTACTTGTACTACTTCTGTTAGCAGCTTATTTTTATTATCGAAACAACAAACAAAAACAAGCTATTACTGTTTTGGAGAAAAACCAAATCAAACAAAAGCTACTTATCACTCAGATGAATCCGCACTTCATTTTCAATTCAGTACAAAACATTCGCGGTTTAATCAATAATAAACAAAACAATGAAGCGGTGAATTATTTAGACAAATTTTCTAAACTCACCCGACAAATTCTTGAAAATTCAAATGAGAACTATATTTCGTTGGAAGAAGAGGTTGAAATGATTGAAAATTATCTTTCCATTCAACAACTTTTGTATGACAATAAATTCAACTTTACCATTGATGTGCAAGAAGGAATTGACAAAGAATCGATTTTCTTACCACCAATGTTGGCCCAGCCGTTTATTGAAAATGCCATTAAACACGGATTGAGTAATACCACAGAAAACGGTAAAATTGACGTTCATTTCTATTTAAAACAAGACAAATTGTTTTTTGAAGTAACTGATAACGGCAAAGGGTTTGGCACGGATAAAAAAGTCACTAATCACAAATCATTGGCGATGACTATTACTAAAGAACGATTGGTTTCGTATACTAAAAATAAAGACTTTGTCGTGCAAACCGATAACCTATTCACGTCAGAAGGAACTGTTGGAGGAGCCAAAGTTGTTTTTGAAATTCCATATATTTACGAAAACTAAAATCAATTATGCTACGAGCTATCGTTATTGACGACATTGAAAAAATAAGAAAAGAAAACATCGCGATTATTAAATCTTCTTGCCCCGGTATTTCGATTATTGGGCAAGCTGATTCGGTAGCTTCGGGAATAAAACTAATTAAACAAGTATCGCCCGATTTGGTTTTTTTGGATGTTGAAATGCCCGACGGCACCGGTTTTGACCTGTTGCAAAAGATGAGCCCGATTGCTTTTAAAGTTATTTTTATTACGGGTTATGAAGATTTTGCCATCAGAGCTTTTCGCTTTTCGGCAATTGATTATTTATTGAAACCATTGGATAGTCAAGAATTAACAGAAGCAGTAAAAAAAGCCAAAGAAGCGTTAAGTAAAGAAGTTTTTGATGTGAAACTTCATAATTTATTCTCGAATTTAGAGCGTCCTAAAAACCTTCAAAAACTAATTCTTAAAACGGCCGATAAAATTTATTCCATCAACATTCAGGATATCGTGCATTGCGAATCAGACAAAAATTATACTACTTTTCATTTTATAAATTCTCCAAAACTCATTGTTTCTACCAATTTAAAAGAGTACGAGACTTTGTTGAGTCCACATAACTTTTTTAGAACACACAAGTCGCACTTAATCAACATGGCTTATTTTGATCACTTCATTAAATCGGAAGGAGGAAACACGATTGTGATGAAAAACAAAACCGCTGTTCCGCTTTCTGTTCGCAAAAAAGAAGAGTTTATGGTTTTGCTTGAAAATTTATAGCTCTTTTTATAAAACGTTATTATTCCGATTTTCTACGTTAATGTTGTAATACATTACGTTGGTTCATTGGTTAAAATTTCTGTTTTCATATGGTTTATTTTTGGTCATGAAAATTGTTTTTTTCGTATTTAGAAAACTTTTTTATGGAGTTCAGAAACCATACAAACGAAGCGATTCCGAAAAGCTATATGAGTAGGAGAATAAAAAATGAATAAAAAAATGAAAAAACAATTATTTTTTTTGGCTATTGCTGGTTTCTTTAGTTCAATAGCTTCTGCGGCCGATTTGTACGTTAGAGATTTAGGAGCAGGCGGTGCTTATTCGACCATAAGTGCAGCTATAACAGCAGCTAATGATGGTGACCGTATTATCATTAAACCAAAATCAGGAAATGTACCCTACTTAGAAAACATTACAATCAATAAATCATTAACATTTGTATCAGAAACAAATTTCAGCAGGTATTACGTTCAAGGTACAATTTTAATAGCTCCAGCTGTGAACAGAGTTGTAACAATAAATAATATGTATGCCTTTCAAAGTAGCATCAGTACAACGTCAACTACAATTACAGGCGGTAGATCTACGATCAATATTATCAACAGTATTGCTGATAGTAACTTTGATTTAGATAATACTAAAAATGTTTCTGTACATGTTTTTGGTAGCGAGTGTACAATACTATATTTTGTTCATGGCGAAGTTGCAGGTAACAATTGTGGTCGAATTAATCTTAATAATGATATTGCACCTTTAGCCACAACGGATGTTTTTATTGTAGGTAATGATTCAGGACGTTTAGAGTCTAGTACATCAGCTTATGCAGTAAACATTTTAAATAACGATATTAGTGACTCAACAGGTAACCCTTTAGTCATTTCGGATTTAAAAACATCTTCAACTAACTATATACAGAATAATAGAGTTGTATCTACTTCCTATAATACAGTTCAAGTGTTGCTGAGTTCAACAATACCAAATGGAACCATTGTACTTAATAATAATATTTTAAACACAAGTGCTTCAAGCAGTTCTGTAAATAAAATTAATGTTAACACTAATAATGCAACAGTAATTGCGAATAATAATATTTCAAGTACTACTTTTAATACCACTGGAGTTGATATTTTAAACAATAATTTGGGTAATTCATCTTATACTTTAAATTTGACTACACAAACTGCAACCGGATCTATTGTAAATGGTGGACTAACAGATGAAGAATTTTATGATCTAGATTTAACAATTAATGATGTTGGTCCATTAGGCGGATCAAACTCTTGGGCTAACTATTGGCCAATTAATCCTGGAAATAAACCAAGAATTTCATTTTTAAACACTCCAAGAAGAATTTATACAGGCACAACAGAAATGAATGCAACTGGTTCAGGATATTCTAAATAAATAAACATAAAGATGAAAAAATATATTTATAGTTTATTATTTTGCTTTACTGTAGGAATTTGTTCTGCCCAACTTACATCTGTAATACAAGCAGAATATTTCTGGGATACCGATCCTGGAGAAGGAAATGGTATAGCAATTTCAGCAGTAGATGGAAATTTTAATAATAGCTTTGAAAGAATTGCTGTTTCCGGGTTAGGTGCTCCGAGTGTTGGATTGCATAAGTTCTCTATTCGAATAAAAGATAACACAGGAATTTGGAGTCCTGTTTTTTCAAATGTTATAAAAGTAGAGACAACAACATCACCAGCAACGATTAATTTAGTTCAAGCTGAATATTTTTGGGATGCTGATCCTGGAGAAGGAAATGGAATAGCACTTTCAACAGTAGATGGAGATTTTAATACTAGTTTTGAAAAAATTGCTGTTTCTGGTTTAAATGCTCCCAGTGTTGGGCTACATAAATTCTCAGTTAGAATAAAAGACGATTTAGGAATTTGGAGTCCTGTTTTTACAAATGTTATTAATGTTGACACTACAACAACACCATCTATAGTTAGTTTATCAGAAGCAGAATATTTTTGGGATACTGATCCAGGAGAAGGAAATGGAATAGCTTTTTTAGCAACCGATGGAAATTTTAATACTGCATTTGAAAAACTTGAAAAAATAGCTATTCCAATTGTAAATCCTGTAGGGTTTCACACTTTCAATTCACGAATAAAAGATAGTAATGGGAACTGGAGTCCAATCTTTAAAAATGTAATTTATATTGAAACTGTTTTAGGAAGTGATGAATTTTCGTTTTCAAAAATTGTGATATACCCAAACCCAGTTAAAGATATTTTAAACTTTTCGTTTGACAAAGAAATTACAGCCGTTTCAATCATCAATCTACTAGGACAAGAAGTGTTGTCAAAATCTCTAATCAACGGCGAAACTTCAATCGATGTTGCTAGTTTATCTGCAGGAACTTATTTAGTAAAAGTAACTTCTGCTAATGAAGTAAAAACAGTGAAAGTTATTAAAGAGTAATTGTTAATTTAAAACACTTACGATGACAACACTAAAATTAGCCACTTTTGTTCCTAGCAAAACAGAACTAAAAACATGGATGCTATGCGATTTAATGAACAATGGAATGACAGCTTCCGAATTAAATTGGAGAAGTAATTTTATAAAAATAATACTTCAAAATAATCATTTCTTTGTTTTTAAAATTTAACATCTACATAGCTAATTTCCTATTCATAATCAATTTTAATTAGCTATGTTTGTCTCTTTTTTGAAAAAAATAAATAATCATTAATTAAAACAGTAATCAATAACCACTACATGAAAAAAATTTACTTTTTATTACTAATCCTGTTTTCAGTTTGCTCTTTCGGGCAAAACTATGATTACACTATTTACAATACCAGCAATTCGGGAATTGCCAGCAACTACGTAGGTGACATTAAGGTAGATGCAAACGGTTTGTTATGGATAGCCTCTTTTTCAGGAGTATCTACTTTTAACGGAACTACTTTTACCAAGTATAATACCGGTAATTCAGGTATTGCATCCAACTCAATTGTAAAAATTCAAATTGATGGTTTGAATAGAAAATGGATGGCAACACAATCCAATGGTATCAGCCGTTTGAATGGAACCACTTGGACCAATTACACAACTTCCAATTCAGGACTTCCGAACAATACAATTAACGACATTGCAGTAGACGGTTTAAACAATCTTTGGGTAGCAACTGCTTCAGGACTTTCAAAGTTCAACGGAACTACTTGGACAACTTATAACTCACTAACCAATATTAATTCTGTTGCAACAGATAGCGATAACGGTGTTTGGGTATCAACAGGAAATCTATTATATAAATTTAATGGAACAGATTTTAACATCATTACTGATGGAGTACAAAAAATACTACGAATAGCAAACAATACTATTTATATTGATGCTTTTGATGGTTTAATGACCTATACCATCAATGGTGGTGTTTATGAATTATATTATCAAAGCACTTCTTGTCTTGCGGGTTATCAACTTAACGCTTTGGATGTAAATAGCAACAACAAAGTATGGATTGCATTTCAAGGAGATGGTTTGCAAAACTTTACCGACTGTATTTCTTATACTGCCAACTCTGGCTTGCCTGATAACTATATAAGCACAGTTAGAACGCAATCGAACGGAACTATTTGGGCAGGTACATTGCAACTTGGTTTAACTAAAATGACACCTAGTGCTTCAACATGTAACGCTCCAACACAACCGTATTCTAATAATATTACCGCTACAACCGCTACCCTAAATTGGTTGCCAGCAGTTCCGGCACCTGATAGTTATGTGATTCGTTATAATACAACCAATGTGATAGGAGGAATACAAGATGCTACGGCTTCTACTTCTATTTCAATAGAAAACTTAAACCCAAATGCAGATTATTATTGGTGGGTTGCCTCAGTTTGTGGCGAACAACAATCCAATTGGGTCTTGGGTGGATTCTTTGGTACACTGCAAGCACCAACCTGTAATGCCCCAACCAATACAACGGTTTATAATTTAGGAGCTACTTCGTGTATTATCGGTTGGACGGCACCAACATCTGTGCCTAGTAATGGTTATGAAGTGTATTTGTCAACCAGTAATGTAGCACCAATTGCAACGACTACACCTAGTTATACATCAACAACAACCAATGTAAACATTGCGAGTGGTTTAACTCCTGCAACATCCTATTATGCGTGGGTTAGATCAAATTGTGGAACTGCAAAAAGTAATTGGACACCAGTTTTAAACTTTGTAACCAACAATTTATCCGGTTGTAACGCTGCTTTATATGGTCAATGGCCTGCAGCAAATTTCACACCAGCTTGTACCGGAACAACCGAACAAATTGTTGTAAACGCTTATGCAAGTGAATTTACAAACGTAAATATAGTAGCCAATAGACAATATACTTTTTCTAGTTCTGTTTCAACTGATTTTATTACGATCACGAATGATTCAAATGTAATTTTAGCAAGCGGAACAACACCTTTAAGCTGGTCTTCTCAATCCACTGCCGGAGTGATACGCTATTATTTGCATGCAAATGCTAATTGTGGTGCACAAAACACAGATAGAATACGATATATTCAATGTACAACATCAACAAGTTGTGGTTTGCCTACTAACTTAGCTGTATCAAACATTACGTCTAATTCCTGTCGATTGACTTGGAACGCACCTACACCGGCTGCCAGTTCCTATGACATCTACATCATTACAAGCAATACTGCTCCAATTGCTACAACTGCAGCTACTCAAACGAGCAATGGCAATATAGTAGGGTCGTTAAATGGATTGTTAGCATCTACAACTTATTATTATTGGGTACGTTCCAATTGTAACGGAACAAGAAGTGCTTGGGTATCGGGTGGAAGTTTCACAACAATTGCCGCTTTAAATTGCAATGGTGCTATTTACGGATTATATCCAGAAGCAACATTTACACCAACGTGTTCGCCAAGCAGTGAACAAATTGCTACAGATGCTTGGGCAGGTGAATATTCGAATGTTAACGTAAGTTCAAATCATCAATATACCTTTGCAAGTTCTATTGCAACGGATTATATTACCATTACAAACGCTTCTGGAACAGCAGTACTGGCTAGTGGTACTTCGCCTTTAGTTTGGAATTCTGGTGCTACAGCTGGAGTTGTACGATACCATCTTAACACCAATGCAAATTGTGGTGTTCAAAACAGCGGAAGAACAAAATTTATTCAATGTACGGCTTCGTCTAGTTGCGGATTGCCAACCAATTTAGCTGTTTCAAACATTACGTCTAATTCGTGTCGATTTACATGGAATGCACCAACACCTGCACCAACAACGTATGAAATTTATGTTGCAACAACTACTACTGCTCCAATTTCTACAACCAATCAGACAGCTGGTAGTATGAGTACTCAATTGGCAGTGTTAGGTGGTTTAACTGCATCTACTACTTATTATTATTGGATACGTTCTAATTGTAATGGTACAAAAAGTGATTGGGTAGCAGGAGGAAGTTTTACGACTGTTGCATTTTCAAATTGTAATGGTGCAAGTTATGGATTGTTTCCAGAAGCGACTTTTACACCAAATTGTTCGGGACAAACTGAACAAATTGTCACCAATGCATGGGCTGGAGAATTTACTAATGTGAATATTCAGTCAAATAAACAATATACTTTTACCAGCTCGATTGCTACTGATTATATTACTATTACAAATGCAACCGGAACAACGGTTTTTGCTAGTGGAGTAACACCATTAGTTTGGAATTCAAATGCTACAACTGGACTAATCAGGTATTATTTGCACACCAATGCAAATTGTGGAGTGCAGAATACCGCTAGAGTTCGTTCGATAACGTGTGCAAATGTATCGTCTTGTAATCCGCCAACTAATTTTGGAAGTGAAGTTCTTTCTTCAACATCAGCTGTAATTGGTTGGATACCATCTACATCAGCACCAAATGGGGGTTATCTTTATGTATATAATACTACTCCAATAATTGGTGGTATGGATGGAAGTACTGGGTCTACAAGTGCAGATTTAACCGATTTATTACCGAACACAACATACTACTGGTGGGTTTCTTCAGACTGTGTAAGCAGTCAAAGTGATTGGGCTTATGGAGGTTCTTTTACTACACCTGGTACTGCTACTAGCTGTTGGCAAACAATTAGTGCCGGTTATACCCATTCAGTAGGTATAAAAACAGATGGCACTTTATGGGCTTGGGGAGACAATGGTTACGGCCAATTAGGTGACGGAACAACAATAAGTAAAAATACACCAACCCAAATAGGATCAGCAAACAACTGGGAAAGTGTTTCTGCAAGTGGTGGTTTTACCATTGCCATAAAAGAAAATGGAACGCTTTGGGCTTGGGGAAATAATGCCTTTGGTCAATTGGGTGATGGAACAACTACAAATAGAACCACGCCAACGCAAATTGGTACAGCAACCAACTGGAATAGTGTTACTGTAGGAGAAGGATTTGCCTTAGCAGTAAAAGACAATGGTACACTTTGGTCTTGGGGATATAATAATTATGGTCAATTGGGTGATGGTACAACCGCAAACAGAACAGTACCCACACAGGTAGGAACAGCAACTAATTGGCAAAGTACTGCGGCAGGAGCTGGTTTTTCACTAGCCATAAGAACAAACGGTACACTTTGGGCATGGGGTTATAATAATTCCGGTCAGTTAGGAGATGGCACAACCACAAACCGAATTACTCCTTTACAAATTGGAACCGAAAATGACTGGGCAAATGTAGCCGCAGGATATGCTCACTCAGTTGGATTAAAAACGAATGGAATACTTTACACATGGGGAAATAATGCAAATGGTCAATTGGGTGATAGTACAACTACAAACAAACTGACTCCAACAGG
The DNA here is from genome assembly GCF_057652995.1 of Flavobacterium sp. T50_26. Taxonomy (NCBI): domain Bacteria; kingdom Pseudomonadati; phylum Bacteroidota; class Flavobacteriia; order Flavobacteriales; family Flavobacteriaceae; genus Flavobacterium; species Flavobacterium sp. T50_26. The sequence goes on along the minus strand of NZ_JBYFCC010000001.1, from coordinate 73,543 downwards.
TGTATACGATCAAGTAGAAAGTATTGAAGCAGGATGGTATTATACAGTTGGCACAACAACATTTGGAAATATGTTAATTTGCGGGCAAAATAATTTTGGACAACTGGGGGATAGTACTACTTCTGATAGAATCTGGGTGAGTGCTACAAATTCAACTGATCATCTACAAATTTCTGCAGGAGCATTTCATACCTTGTCATTACATACTGATGGTTCACTGAAAGTATGCGGATTAAATGGACAAGGACGATTAGGAGATGGTACAACAACTGATAGAATTTCACTAACACCTATTGCTTGTCCAACAAATAATTTAGGAATTGGCGATTTTACAGAAACAAATACTGTAAAAGTTTATCCAAACCCAGTGAATGATATTTTAAACATTTCATTTGAACAAGGAATTTCTTCTGTATCGATATACAATTTATTGGGTCAGGAAGTATTTACTAAATCAATTAACGCAAACGAAACGACTATTGATGTTTCAAATTTCGCTGCCGGAACTTACTTGGTAAAAGTTCAAGTGGATAATGAGGTGCAAACACTAAAAGTGATTAAAAAATAATTTACACTTCTATTTAAAAAAAACCCCAAACTCAAGTTGCTTGAGTTTGGGGTTTTTTTTGATGTTTTGTTTCTGATACCTAAACTTACTCATAATTATTATACAATAATTATGTAACAAATTAAAAATCTAATGTAACTAATTTAAATACTAATCCGTTAGATTTGTTGAAATAGGATACTTGTAATTTCATCTCATATATGTACATAGCAATAGTTAAAATGAAGCGAATAAAGTAGGATGAGATAATCTTATAACGATATTCTGAGAGATGAAATGCTTAACAGTAATTGGCAAAGACGATAATATTTATGGAAATTGACAAATCGTTGTGTGAAGAATTAAAAATGCTTTTGGTATCCATTCAAGAAAATGAAAGGGGATTTATGATTGCAGCAGTACATACATCTAAGAGTGAAATTAAACTTTTTTTTCATAAAAAGTCTATGGAAAGTAAAGATTTTGCTTCTGAATTTAAGGGAGAATTAGACTTTTTAGAGTATCCGAAAGAGGATGAACATAGCATTTCTGCTTATGCACAAGAAATATGGTTTGATTTTAACTGGTTTTTTTCTACGTGTGATGATGAGAAAATTTTACACAAAATAATCACCGATGAACAGGAAATTATAAAGAAATATGATTTTGTGCTAACCTTGATTTTACGACCCTCAACCCGAATGCTATTAACGTTGCAAAAAGAGTGCATTGAAAATGATTTAAACCATAATAAAATTTTCTTTTTTTATTGCAAGTAGACAAACATACAAAAAATGAAGAAAGCCTATTTTGTTTCATTTGAGTTACGATTTGATTTTTTTCGATTAATCCGAAATACGATTTGAAACTACTTTTATCAAATAAACAAAAACACTTATACTATGAAGAACTTAGAAGATTTATTTGAACACCAATTAAAAGATTTATTTAGTGCAGAAAGTCAGTTGTTGGATGCATTGCCAAAAATGGTTTAGAAAGCGAATGACAGTCAATTAAAAAAAGCTTTTGCAGATCATCTTGAAGAAACGAAAGGGCAACAAAAAAGGCTAAATGAAATTTGCGATAGTTTGGGCATTACTACGGATGGTGAAACCTGTAAAGCCATGAAAGGGTTGATTGCTGAAGCAGACAGTTTTATGAAAGAAGTGGAAGATAAGAACGTAATGGATGCCGGATTAATTGCCGAAGCTCAACGTGTAGAACACTATGAAATTTCAGGCTATGGAACAGCTGTTAGATATGCAAAAGAGCTTGGTCATGACGATGTTGCTGCAAAACTGCAGAAAACGCTAGATGAGGAATATGCTGCTGATGAGAAGTTGAATAAGTTAGCAGAGAATAGACTCAACGAAAAAGCTATGTAAGAATCACTTTTTTGCTTGTACTGCCTGTATTAATTAAGAAATCTTAAACCTACTTTTCTTACTTGTACGGGCAGTATTTTTTTAAAAAAATTAATGCCCAAATTAACACATTGTCAAATTGCCACATTCTTCCAAATACTTAATTTTTCCTCAAACGAAATTCCAGCATTCGCAGGACTAGTAGAAGGTAAAGTTACCAATTGATAGTGACTGGATACTTGAACATACTTTTTGAAATACTTTGCTGCTTTTTGTCCGTTAAAAAAGATTTTTTGAATTTCTGGATGCGAAGCTAAAAAAATGGTAAAATCATTCGGAATTTCTTGTTCAATGGCACTGTCTAAACTTCCTTCTCGCACGCAGGTTTGCAGTACATCCCAAAGGGCAATGTTGTGGGTTAAAACTAATTTTTTTCTAACCTCATAGTCGGTCGAGTAGGGCTCATTAAATAGTGTAAATAACAATTTCCAAAACGCATTCCGCGGATGACCATAATATTGATTCAACGTTAATGAAGCAATCCCGGGCATTGTACCCAAAATCAATACCTTTGAATTTTTATCTGAAATGGATGGGAAGGAATTGATTTTCATGCGTCGTAGGGGTTTTAATTGCGTAAATTTACTTGTTGCGGTTCATATTATAATTAGATAATATAACCACTTACTTTTTAGAAAAACAAGTAATTAAAATCGTTTTTCTTGTAGCGTTTTTATTTTGAGTTCTTCAGTCAATCTTTTTAGTAGTCTTTTGGAAACATATCTAAAACCTAATTCCAGAAAAATAAATCGTATAATTACAATTGCAATCATAAGCTTAAAAAGCAGCTCAAATTTATGTTGAACCATCGCTGTAACCATTCCGGAAAGAGTGAATGTAATTATCAAAATAAATAGTATTTTTAAGATTTTCCCGGTCTGAATTTCTAACGTTCCTTTTTTATTTTCCAATTTTCCGTGTACAATGCAAAAATCTCCATACAACTTTTTTGATAGTTTTAGTTCAAATTCATTTTCTTTGATTTTGCCAATAAATAGTTGATTATTCCAATTTGTAACATACTGTTCTTTTGATACAGTACAATTTTTTAAATTTGAAATAGCAGATGTGCTATCATTTGTTAATTCGATTGAATAGTTGTTTTCGGGGAATATCTTCAGTTGCTTTAGATTCATGAAATAGTAGTTGTTTTCTCCACTAAAATACTAAAATATAGTTCAAAACACACTTTTTGTATTCCGTTCCCAAATTGACACATTCTCAAATTGACACATTTTCCCATTCTCAATGTTAACATTTCACCCAAACCAAAAACTTAACATTGCCCTTTAACACAAATGACTTAAATTTGCTTAACACGTAATTATCAATACGTTTACAATTAATTTACATTAAAAAATATGGAAGAAAATAAATCACCCGAAGCTACTTCAAATGAAGTAAAAAAAACAGCAACAGAGAATAAGCAACCGGAGGCAAAAAAAACAGTTACACCACGAAGAACGGCAACAAAACCTGCAGCTAAACCTGCTACTGTAAAGCCAACTACTGCAAAACCTGCTGTAGCAAAAGCGACTACTGCCAAGCCTGCCACACCAAAAGTAGCAGCAAAAACAACTGTTGCCAAGACCGCAACTCCAAAAACAGCTGCAAATATATCTGCTACTAGTAGCAGAACGCCAGCTTCAAAAACACCTGCAAACGGAACGCCAAAAGTGAAAACAATAAGCAAAGTTGAAGAAAAGGAAGTTGAAACTCCGGAATCAATTCAAAATCAACTTAAGAAATATAAAAAAGAGCGAGAGAAACTTAAAGAAGAACTGAAAAAAGAAAAAGCAAAAAAAGCCAAAGCCAAAGAAAAAGCTAAAAAAGCCAAAGAAAAAGCGAAAGCAAAGGAGAAGTCTAAGAAGGCAAAAGAAAAAGAGAAAGCCAAAGAAAAGGCAAAAAAAGCGAAATCAAAAGGAAAAAAAGCTACTTCTAAAAAGAAAAAATAAACAACGATATTTTATAAACTCACTTCTTTCTATTTATTTGGAGAGGAGTGAGTTTTTTATTTTTTGATAAAATTAGTTGTTAGCCTTGCGGCATCTAAATCGAATTATTTTGGAAGGCACCTTTTAATTTTTTTTCAATTCAAGTACTGGAGTGTTTTCAGGTTCAATTAGCACAAAATACTTTGTTTGCCAACGTTGTGTTTGTTCCGCTTGTTTGCTAGTTGCAACATCCCAAGGAGGGTAAACTCTAATTCCTCTTTTTCCTTGTTTTCCGTTGTTTGTGATTATCCCCTTTTCCACCAATACCGATTTTGGAAAAATAAATTGCCCGATTTTGTCACCGCTTTTTGCTGTTATTACAATAAAATCTATTGTGTCCGAAGTGTCAAATGGTGCCGTGATGCCTTCGTTGTTTCGTTTCCAAATCGTTACAAATTGACCTGTTTTGGTGGGTGTAATTTTGGAAACACGGTATTCTATTACTTGATTATTAAGTTCAAATGAACAAGCTCCATATTCTACACTTTCAGAATGCATTTTAAAGTTTGTCAAATTCAAACCACATTTACCATAAACGTTACGTATGAATTGTATATCGGAAGATATTGGAAATTCACTCATCATCATTTTTTTATCTACCAAATCGATAATATTCTGCCAATTCATGTTCTTTTCCGTTCAAGAAATCAACAATCATTTCCATTCCTTGCACCGAAAAAGTGATGCCGTTTCCACCAAAACCCAACACAAAAAGAGTGTTCTCATATTCAGGACTTTTACCAATGTAGGGCAAACCATCCTTTGTACTGCCAAAAGTTCCGGCCCAACTGAAATCTTCTGTAAATACTACATCAGGCATTAACTCCAATAGTTTTGCTTTTAATTTATCGGCTTTTCGCTCTTTGATTTTTTGTTGAAAGAATTGAAAATTAAAGTTAGAATCCTCACCACCAATTAAAAAACGACCATCATCGGTGCTTCTCATATACAAATATGGATCATCAGTGGTCCAAATAAGTGTGTTTTGAACATTTTTGTTTAACGAAATGCCTTGTTCACTCACCGTTGCATACGTATAAAATAAATCTGCAATTTTTTCCTTTAGTAATTCAGTGCTTTCGAAACCGGTGCAACAAATGATTTTTTTCGCTTCAATCACATGTTCATTTTTTAGAATCACTTTGGGTCGAAAGTCGGTTGTATCTATTTTTTCAATATCCGTTTGATCATACACTTTCATTCCTCTTTTCACATTCAGTTGAATGAGTTCATGAGCCAACTGATAGGCATCAACACTCGCCGCCACATCGGATAAAATTCCACCATGCGTGATGAGTCCATATTTTTTTTCAATCGTTTTGCCATCCAACCATTTTACGCCAAGATTATATTTGTTCCGAATGTCAAATTCTTTTTTCAGCCAAACTGCTGCTTTTTTGTTGTGAGCCACATACAAACTTTTTTGCATTTTAAATCCACACTTGACTTTAGTTTTTTTGACTAATGTGTGTAAGTTATGAATCGCTTCTACGCCTGCTTTGTAGCATTTTACCGCACCTTCTTCGCCAATCATTTCGGCTAATTCATACAATGGAACATCCACTTCATATTGCAGCATACTAGTGGTTGCACTGCTGCTTCCCATGGCAATATCTCTTTTGTCTATCAACATTACTTGGTGTCCGGCTTCCATCAAAGCATGACTAATCAAAGCTCCGGTAATTCCGCCACCAATCACTAAAATCTCTGTTTCAAGGTTTTCTTGCAGCGAAGGGTAACTGTATAAAATACCATTTTTTACTAACCAAAATGATTCAAATGTTCGTATACGCATGGTGATTTCTATTTACGCAATTGCGGAGTTATAATATAAAGTAGTTCTTTTATTTTTTAATTGTTAGTACTCTTTTTAATTTCTAAAAGGGGAACTATCAATAAGACAATTCATTTAAAATCCAAAAAAAGATGCGTCTTCTAAATGGAGCATTTTTTCGTAAATAATCAGCAATAATATTTCTAACTACTCACGCACAAACAACACTTCCATTTTACCCTGTTTTAGTTGCACTGTTTTTTCCTCCGGATTAAAAATAAGCTTAATATTCGCCGGGTCAAAAGTAAACGTGTGGTTTTCAAACGCACTCATCGGAATGGCTCCTTGTCCCGTGGCTTGCGTCATAAGAACGTTATCATTTTTAAAAATGGTAAGTTTTAGCGGAAAACCTTCGCTGGCATAAACGCCAAGATAGGCATCTAAATCTTCCGATTTTAGCGTTACTGCTTTGAGACTATTGCTTTCTATCTTTTCATTATATAAAATTTTACGAACTTCTTTATGTGGTAAAACCGTTAAAACAGATTCATTATTCTGCAGTAAAATGATGGTTTTGTCATGGTCTATATGCCTTTCGATAAAAGTAATATAACCAGCCCAACCCCCGGAATGATTGACAATTTTACCATACTTTTCATGTTTGGCCACTGCCCACCCAAAACCATAATTGGTTTCTTCTCCGTTGGTGGTTTTACTAGAGTTAAAAATGAGGGCTTTGTCGGTAGCATTAACTAATTTGTCTGTATACAAAGCTCTGTCCCATAAAAGCAAATCGCCCAAAGTAGAATTCACCATTCCATCACCCACAATTCCGTCGAGGTAATAAGTGTAGAAGGTTTTGCCAAAACTATCAGTTAACACTTTTTTTCCCAAACTGTCAGGCACATAGCCTAACGCATAATTCTCTATTTTTTGTGGAGCATATCGGCTTCTATAAACCAATGTGTTTTTCATTTTCAAGGGAGTAAAAATATTATCTTTCAAATAGTTTCCAAATGTTTTTTTAGAGGCTTTTTCAATAATTAAACCCAACAAAGCATAGCCGGTATTGCTGTATTCATATTTTTCATTGGGTTGAAAAACCACAGCAGGTTTGTGGGTAGCCATCAAATTCACGATATCCTGATTCACGGCAAACGTAGTTTTGTCCCAATGTTTTTCAAATAACTCCATGTAATCGGGAAGTCCACCCGTGTGATGAAGCAATTGACGAATAGTGATGTCGCCATAAAAATCCAGTTCAGGAATGTACTTCGCCATCTTATCATCATAGTTCAATTTCCCTTGTTTGGCCAATAAAACGATGCCCATAGCCGTAAACTGTTTGGAAACTGAAGCCAATTCAAATACCGTTTGCGGATTTATTTTTTGTCCGGTTTGTTCGTTCGCGAGTCCGAAACTTTTTTCAAAAAGAATCTTGCCTTTTTCGGCAATCAACACATTACCGTTAAAAGCTTTTTTGGTGTGCAAAGCCGTAAACAAACTGTCTAAGCGTTCACTCTTACTTTTTTGAGCAAAACCGGAATAGGGTAGTGCAGAAGCCAACAACAAAAGCAGTATCTTTTTCATAGTATGAATATTTTTTCAGGAATTAAATGTACTTAAATAAATGTAATCTTTGTAATTGGGTTGTTATAATAACCTTTTTAACTGCATCACTATATTTTTTGCCAGTTTTTCATACGCTCCGGCAATTCGGTAGCCTTGATCAAAATCAAACATTCCTTCCTCTAAACCAATTGATCGGGTATATTCTACTTTCAAAAGAATATCTGTTGGATTTTCAGTTTCGAAAATGGTGATGATTGCACTAATTTTGGCAGGTTCATTGCCGGCAACCACATTATAACCGGGATAAATCCAAGTGGTTTTTACGTTCATGGTGTGCTTAGCGTTACTGTCTTTGGCTAGTATGATTTCACCTTTATCAAAACGCTTGTTGAAGTATTCAATAAATTTTGGCTCATATTTAGCAGAACGATCAGCATACCAATCCGATTTGAATTTTTCTGCTTCACCTTCTTTATGGGCTCTTTTTTCCATTTTTTCTTTCAGATACTCTTCTTCCGAATCAAAGCCATGCACTTGCAAGCCTGAATAATCAAAGGTTACGGTATATTTTGAAATCCCTTTCAGGTTTTTAAAATTCCCTTCGAGTATTTTTTGTTGAGAAAAAGTAACTCCCACCCAAAAAATAAATATAAAAAGAAAATACTGTTTCATGGTTTTAGTTAGTAATTTAACCCGTTAGGTGTAATTATTTAATTCAAGAATACTGTAACTATTTTACCACGAATTCTCTAATTTTAAAATAAACATCCGCGATAATTTGTTCATCTATGATGAAAATTCGAATTAAATCGAATAATCATCCTAAAAAAATTAGTGCATTAGTGGCAAAACTCTTCCTAAATTTAGTTGCACCCAACGGGTTAATTTAATGATTTGCTGTCAATCCTCCCAACCACACAACGTTAATCCCAAGTCTTTTGCTTCCTTCAAAGTAACTTTTTTAGTTTCTTTTTTACAAGCACCCAAGCCACGACAAAACTCTTTTTTGTGGTATTTGGTGGCGTTTTTGCTGTCGCAGATATAAACGTCATCTGCACTCCCGGAGCTTGATAAAAGTGGAAAGAGTAAGACAAGAAGTAGTTTTTTCATTGCAGTCATTTAAATTGAAATATAAATATACACGTTTAGTTGGGATGAAAAAAATAAACTTGATTAGTGATTAGACAAAGGTCCTTCTAAAAAAATGCCTTCCAAAAAGAAAGGCATTAAAGGGAAATTTGAAAAAAATGGAGATTATTTGTTTAATAACTTTTCCAAATAAGTTACTTTGTCTTTTTCGGCTTGAACCAAACGTTCATATAATTCTACTACTTTGTCAAGTGGGTTGAAGGTACATGCAATACTTCCAAATGCTCCGTTACTATTTGTAAAATCCGCATCATTGAAACTATTGAAAAAATTAAACATTACATCTTCACTAAAATTTTGTAACGCTTCCTTTGTAACGCCAAGTGCTTGAGCTATAGCAAGTAATTTTTCATCATCTACATTTTCACTATTTTCAATATTAGAAATAGTTTGCTGACTGACTCCAATGGCTATGGCTAACGCTTCTTGCTTCATTTGACGCATTTCTCTAATGCGGCTAATATTACGCCCGATGTGTTTTGGTTTGGCTGTTGTACTCATAGTTCAAATATATAAAAATGTTTTTATATTGTGCCTATATGCTCATGAAAAAATGAGGTGGTAAAATACTAATTCCTTTGGTACAATACAACCTCGAAGAGTTTCAAACCCTTCGAGGGTTCAATTTCATTCAGCTTCCAAAAAATACTCATTCCCTTTTTCATCCTTAGCCAATAATTTTCCATAACCAATCCATTCTGCGGTTACTTCAAAACTCTCACCATTTGAATTGGTTAGTTGTCCATTGCCATATTTGTCTTTGATCGTGATGTTGCCACTCACTTTAGTACCCTTCTTATCTTCGCCAATTACATCATAGTTGTAGGTGTAATCGCCTGATTTGCCAATGCGGTATTCATACTGGGTGGAGGTATCTTCGTGATAAGTAGGTTCTGCCTCCGGTTCTTCCAAAACTGTGGAGGGTGCATAGAAAGGTTTAGGCGTAACATCAGTTTTCGTGTCTAGTTTTTCTTTTCTGCAACTGCTTAAAAAGAGTAGCAGCAGAGAACATACGAGTAGTATTTTTTTCATAATGTCGAATTTTTAAAGTAAATCAAATTGAATCCAAATAGGAATATGGTCAGATATTTTTCGAGCATCATTTAGCGAATCAAAATGCACATAAAAAGTTAAAACACCTTGCTGAACAATTTTTATTTTATCCAGCCGATAATACATATTGTCATACGGCGAAGCCAAACAATCTTCTTCAATGCAATTGGAACGCAAGGTGGTTTTTTGATTCTCAAAAGCGGAAGCATACCCCATTTTTTTTAACGGATTAAATACGGTATGTGTTTCCGGACAATTAAAATCGCCCACAAAGAGTAAGTTTAAATGAGGGTATTGTTCCGGTAAAAATTTAAAATACTTAATTTCGGTTTCAGGTTGTCTTTTTTTGGTAATGGCGTGAAAATTCACCACCGTAAATTCTTTATCTTGGTAGTGAAATGTAGCATAAAACGGTTCACGGTCAATTTCCAACGCATACTTTTTTTCTAGCCAAGGTTTCCCAATCAACTGCACTTTTGCCGTCTGCCACAAATAAGCATACCGTTCCGTTTTGTATGCACTGCTACTGGTCGGGTCACTAATGGCATAATCCCACTTGTTGCCGGTGCGGTTGAGTTCATCTGCCAACTGAGCCAACGCTTGAGCACCAGTGGGGTTAACTACTATTTCTTGTAAAGCAACTATATCGTAATCTTTAATTTGATTGGCAATAAAAACAATTGTACTGTCTGATTTGGAAGAGCCAAAGTCGGCAAGATTCCAAGAGAGGATGGTAGGTTGGGCTGATAAGGTTAAATTAATAAAAAGAATTAAAATAATTTTTTTCATTGTATAGATTTGTGAATTTTAATTTTACCACCAAGCTCTCTGGTAGCCACTCCCTCGTCGTTTGAGTTTAACTTTATAATTGTCACATCGACTGCAATCACGACTAGATTGCCAAGTAATGGAGAATTCATGCACACCTTGATTTTGTCGAAATTTAGAAGTATTAAAATCATGCGAATAACCAAAAGTGAACTCACCCATTTTAAGATAAACGATAGGATTGATAGAGGTAAAAAGTTGACTATTACTACTTCTGCCTTCTGGGTTGGTGGCAACGAAAGCACCAATGCCAAAAAAATCTGTTTCTAAAATAGTTCCTATATCAAGCCTGTTGTATTGCGATTGTCGCATGTAATTTGCAGTAACTAGTAAGTTTGAACCTTCAGGAATGATAGAAGCTGGTGAGTTTTGAATTTCAAAATAGTATCCCCCATGTAGTGTAAAAAACAAATTCAATGGTACATTACCATTCTCTCTAAACGAAATATCCGGACGAGTTAAATGTCTAACAGCTAGACCAAACCAAGCATCTTCGGTATCAAAGGCAAAGCCCGCTGTTACATCAAAGAAATTAATTTTATTACTATTATCCAAAACACCCGGATCTATACTTCCTGAACTAATTGCTCCTGTATCGGTATCTATTTGGTCTTCCAACAATAGATTGTTAAAATTAAAATCTTTTCTACCAAATCCGCTTTCAACTCCAAATCGAATTCGCCAATCATAGTTAAGCTCTAAAATATAGGAGAAGACGCCATTAAACTTGAAATAATTGTAGTTAGTGAATACTTCATTATGATTTAAAACTGTGATGCCCAAACCAACTTGATCGCTTACCAAATTATTTACATACGCAAATTGAGTATCCATTTTAGTATTACCATTAGGCCACTGTCTTCTATGCATGATACCGGCACTCCAAGTATTTGTTATACCCGTAAATGCAGGATTAAGTGTTTCAGGTACTAAATTAAATTGAGTAAATATAGGGTCTTGTGCATTTACATTTGACGTAAATAAAAAAACTAAACCGAAAATTATATGTCGAATCATTATATATTATTTAATAAGTACAAAGGTTTGTTTTTCTTCAATGGTTAGACCGTAAAAAGTTTCGGCGGTAATCATCGTATAATAATTTCCGTTTTCAGCATTAACGTCAGTTATTTTTCCATTCCAACCCACAAGAACATCTCCCGATTCAGAATAGATCATCGATCCCCATGAATCGTAAACATCCATTTTAAGCTTTTTTAATCTTTTTGAAACGGGTCTAAACGTATCATTAACACCATCTGAATTGGGTGTAAATGCAGAAGGAATCACTAATAAATATCCTTTTTCAACTAGAAGAGAAATAGTTCGTACATAAACACATCCGAATGGATAAGTAACCGTTAAGGTAACAATGTATTCTCTTTCCAGTAAGTAGGTGTGAACTGGGTTTTCTTCATTTGAAAATGTTCCATCTCCAAAATCCCAAACTATATTTTCATAATTCCCCGTTGCATTACTAAAAAATTGAATTGGATCGTTCACAGAATAAATACCATAGGTTAAAAAACCGAAAGATTCTGATGTTATGTTGGGGTTTCCAATGACAGGATTTTCAACATTTACATTGAAGTCTATTGAACAACCAATCGCATCTGTAACTGTTAGTATCACCATGCCATTAACACTTGTTTGCATAATTTCGTTTTGTGTACCACTAATTGTTCCGCTTGACCACTGATATGTATAGGGAGGAACACCACCGGAAGCTTCAGCTATGTAATATTGAATAACATCCCTAGTTTCACAATCCGCATCAGTTTCGGTTTCTACAGTTACAGCCAATGGATTTGGACGTATTAAAGCAAATTGTCCTGAAACCTCACAACCGTTTACATCAGTAACCGTTACACCGTAATTTCCTGCGACCAAACCAGACAAATCCTCAGTTGTAGAACCATTTGACCATAGATATGTAAAAGGTGGAGTACCGCCTGAAACGATAAGGTTAATATTCCCGCTTGCTGCATTTAAACAGTCCAGAGGCTGAGTTAAGGAAGAAGTGATTACTAAAGCTTGTGGTTCAATAATAGTAAAAGTTCTTGTTATAAAACAAGGTGTGCCATCTGAGATTGTTGCTGAATATATGCCAGGGGGTAAATTATTTCTTATCAAGCCAGCTGTACTTCCATCGCTCCATTGCAGACTAACCGGAGCAATACCGCCTGTAAGATTTAGATTAATGCTTCCGTCATTAGCACCAAAACAGCTAACATTATTTACAATAGGATTTACAGTAAAAATAGGAGCTTCCGGAATATTTATGGTTTCAATTCTTTCGCATCCTAATGCATCTGTTACTGTTATAACATAGTCTCCGGCTGAAAGATTGATTTGGTTCAGACTGGTCGATAAATTATTCCAAGTAAATTGAAGGGGGGCTACACCTCCTGATAATGTAACAGTTAAGGTTGCATCATTGGCACCATAACAAGAAATGGGGGTTTTGGAATAGGAAATAATAATTTCAGGTGATTCGGTTAATGTAACAGAAAGTACTGCTGTACAGTTATTATCATCAGTCACTGTTAACTCATAAACTCCAGCAGATAAGTTTATTATGTTTTGTGTTGTACTAGTGAATCCATTAGGGCCAGACCACGAAAAATTATAATTACCAGCGACAGTACCACCGGTTGCAACTACTTGAATTGACCCTGTTGTGTCGCCAAAACATTCCACATTGATTTGAGTAACCAAATTGATTTCTAACAAAGGAGGCTCAGTGATAATAAAGGAGGCTGTTTTAGGACCACAATTATTTATATCAGTCACTGAGACAACATATGTACCCGGGCTCAAACCTGATAGATCTTCATTTGTACCAAAAGGCGATCCATTAAAAGTCCAAGTATAAAAGTAGTTTCCGGTTCCTCCAGTCGCAGAAATGTTGATACTTCCATTGGCACTATTAAAACAAGTAACATCATTTTCGCTATCGATAATAATTTGTATATCATCCGGTTCTGTAATAGTATATGAGTCAGAGAAAGGACATCCGCCTGCATCATCTACGGTTATGGAATAAGTACCGGGTTGTAAGTTGGTAATAGTTGATGCAGTTGATGTAAATCCATTTGGTCCCGACCAATTGATTAAATAGGGATTACCTGATGGAAAAGGGACGCCTCCCGTAATAGCGGTGCTGATGGAAGCATTATTAATTCCAAAACAAGTGTTATTAGTTACAATGGTATTTGGATTGATGGAAGGGTTGACTGTTACTATAATTGTGAAAGCATCACCTGTACAAACGCCGGAAGTTGGTGTTACTGTATAGGTAACGGTTGCTACATTTGACGTAATATTAATTAACGTTTGATTAATCTCATTTTGAGGTGTAGTTTCTTCTGATGCACCTGTTACTGAGCCGTTGGGGTTTACAGTAGGAAGAGACCAAACGTAAGTTGTACTGGTCGGTATATTATTTCCTCCTGAATTTGTTGGCGAAATTAAAAATGATGTGCCGCTACAAATAGTAGTTATTTCATCATTTATAATTGGCACTTGATTAATTGTAATTTCTGCGGCAGCTGTAGTGATGATTTCACAACCTCCAGTTAGCGTTGGAAATGTTACTACGCAATAATAAAAAACAGTTCCTACAGCAGATACGGGTGGGTTATAAGTTACATTTGTTGCACCACTTATAATCGAACCTCCACTAGTTGAATTAATAGTGTTTGAATACCATTGGTAAGTTGGAGTTCCCGATCCGTTTATAAAAGTAAAATTCAATTCAGTTGTAGATTCACCTAAACAGATTATACTCGGTTGAGGTTGTATATCAATTGCGGGAGATAAATTGATAGTTACCATTGCAACCTCACTGGTTACATTACAACCCGTATCGTTAGATTGTGTTACAATACAGTAATAATATAATGTCCCTGCTGTAGCTGTTGGTGGTGTAAAAGTATCATTTGTCGCTCCCGTAATTGCTGTTCCTGATGTTGTAGAATTAGTTGTAGACACATACCATTGGTAATTATAACTACTGCCAACTCCACCAGTAACACTAATAGTTAATGTACTGGCAATTGCATTTTGACACAAAGTTTGACTAGGTAGTGGTTGAGAAGCAACAACAGGGTCATTCACTACTATTATCTCAGCAACATCACTCGTTACTGCACCACATCCACTTCCAGAAAAGTTTATAGTAGCATAGTAATAATAGCTCCCAGATGTTGTAAAAACCGGTGGTGTAAACGTAGCGTTTGTTGCCCCTGAAAGTAATGTTCCGCCTATATTTGAATTGGATGTATTAAAATACCATTGATAGGAAGGTGTTCCTGTTCCTCCAGTGTAAGAGATATTTAATGGATTTGCGATTGTTACGCCAATACATAAGTTTTGAGTACTTGTCGGTTGTTGGTCAATCGTTGCTCCCGATATTACCGTTACGCTAGCAGTATTGGTTGAAATGGTAGCACAACTACCGGTAATGCCCGAAAAAGAAACTAAACAATAGTAGTATAAAGTGCCTACTGCATTAGCTGGAGGAACGAAAGTTGCATTTGTTTCGGCTGGTATGGCAACTCCAGTGGTGATATCATTGGTTGTATTGCTATACCATTGATAAGAGACTGTTCCTGCTCCATTACTAAATGATATCGCTAAAGTTGAAGGTGTTCCGCCCAAACAAACGATACTTGACTGAGGTTGATTTACAATGTTAGGAGAGAGGTTTACTGTAATGGAAGCAGTAGCACTAGTAACACTACATCCCGGTGTTGTTTGTGAAACTATGCAATAGTAATAGGTTGTACCAACCGCTGCTGTGCTTGGAATATAAGTTGCATTTGTTGCACCGGTAATAATTGTCCCCGTTGTGTTATTGTTGTTCACATTACTATACCATTGATAAGTAAAACTACCGTTCCCACCACTTGCGGTAACTTCTAAGGTTTGGGCTGTTGCTCCTTGACACAAAATTTGTGAAACTATTGGTTGCGATGTAATTATGGGATCATCAAAAACGATTACCTCTGCAACCGTACTGGTCACTGTACCACAACCGTTTCCATCCAAAGTGATTATTACATAATAAAAGTAATTTCCGGAAGTAGTAAATGCGGGTGGAGAATAGGTTGCATTCGTTGCTCCAGCTATTGCTATTCCACCGCTTGTGGAATTTACAGTATTCGAAAACCACTGATAGGTTGGTGTTCCTTGGCCTCCGGCGTAACTTACTGAAAAAGGAGTCTGAATGGTAACACCCACACAACTATTTTGAGTGACAAGAGGTTGAACCGTAATTGTGGGTAATGGATTTATTGTAACCGTAGCTACATTGCTGGTCAAACCAGAACATCCTCCGGAACTTAACGAAATAATGCAATAATAATAAATTGTTCCCACAGTAGCTGATGGGGGTATAAATGTATCATTTGTTGCTCCGCTGATCAAGGTACCGCCCACTGTTGAATTAGCAGTATTGGAATACCATTGATAGGTTGGTGAACCGGATGTACTACTCAAAGCGACCACCAACGGAGTAGGACTACCATTTAAACAGACAGAACTGGAACTTGGTTGTGTTGTAATTGTTGGTGCAGGGTTTACATTAACGACATAATTGATTGATGTACCAACACAACCATTAAAAGTTGGAACGATAGTATAAGTAACAGTGCCTGGATTTGAATTGGTCGTTGTTATAGTTTGAATTGGAATTGTATTTGTACCAGCTGCTGTAAATCCACTAATGCCCGCTGTTGCTGCAGCATTCCACATAAAAGTAGTTCCTGCAGGATTGGCTGTTAATGAAACTAAAGTTGTTGAATTTCCTGAACAAATGGTCTGACTTAGTTCTGTATTTGTAACCGTTGGTGCCACACTTACTGTAAAATTCTGTGTAGCGGATGTAGAAGCACCGCATTCGTTGGTTACCACCAATGAAACTGTATAAGTTCCCTCTGTAGGATAGTTTATTGTTCCTGGGTTTGCTGTATTTGCTGTAGCAGGTATACCTCCCGGAAAACTCCAAGCGTATGTCAAAGTGCTTGATGTTGGTGCACAACTATTTACGGTTGCCACGGGGTTGATGTTGGCTGTGCCGCACGAATTACTAATCGCTCCAATTGAAACAGTAGGTGGTTTTTTTACTGTTACAGTTTTTGATAAGGTGGTGCTTCCACACGAATTGGTAGTAGTTAATGTAATCGTATAAATCCCGGGTTCTGTAAAATTGTAAGATGCATTCGCTGTAGTTTGATTGGGGATAGGCGTAATGCTTGTTCCACAATTGGCAGCAGCATACGTAACTGTCCAAAGATAGGTTGGGGTTGAGCATTGGTTGGTTAAAACGGTATTATTCGTTGCAGTAATTGATAAGGGTGTGCATCCTGTATCTGTGTTTAGAGTAAAAAGGGGCGTTAATGGGGGTTCGATGCAAATTGTTTTTGAAACAGAACTTGTTCCACATGAATTTTTGATATTTAATGTAATTGTGTAAATGCCAGGTTGATTAAATGTTAATGAAGGGGTTAATGAACCAACCGACCAAACCAATTCATTATTAGGAAATCCATTATTTGAACCTAAACCAGATGCTGTCCATAGTCCAGTTGCGGAAGGAGTAATTGTCCAATAAAAGGGAGAAGTTGAATTACATGAAAATGTTACAGGATCAATTGAACCACCAAAATCCGATGTGTTATTTAAAACAATTGGTGTATTAATACAAGTATTAGGCAATGGATTTGGAGTAAAACTAGCTGTTGGTGAGAGTCCAACACTTATTAAGCTTCCGGCTTGAGGTTGAGGTGCTGTACATGGATTTGTTGTTATGACGGAAGGTAAAAAAACATTATTATAAATTATTCCATTTAGGTTTACAGAATTACCACAAGATGTTGTACTGTAAACATGAGTTAAAGTATACAAATTAAAACCTCCTGCGGTACCAGAAAATACCCAATCTGAAGGTATTGGAGTACCATCAATATAATTAATACAGCTCGAAGTATTATCTCCAAAGCAGATTAAATAATTTGTACCTTCGCTATTGGAAATAGGTATCCCAAATGTAAAATTTGTTGTATGTGGAGAACAACCGTTAGATTGATTTGCAAATAATGACAATGTTGCAGCCTGTGGCGATGAACCAATGAAGGCAATATAAGTTTGATTAGCAGTACAACCAAATGTTGTTGTTGCTGTTATTGTAACTGTATAAGAACCTGGAATGTATGTATGAGCTATTGGAGAAGACCAATTAGATTGAGGTATCACTTGTGGAGGCGACAAATCTCCCCAATTAATTGTTATTGATTGTATTAAACTTTGATTATTAGGAAGTGTTAACATTGTTACTACTTGTTCATTTGTTTGTCCTTGAGTCAAACAAGCATTCAAAGTAGCTGGGTTTGTTATTGACACATTTATAACTTGTACATTTACAATATCTTGAACTTGACAATTGCCAATACTAGCAGTAACGGTATAATTTCCTGACATAGCAACTGTCGAATTATTTAGAGTAGGAGATTGTTGATTACTTGTAAATCCATTTGGACCAGTCCAAGAATATAAAACATTATTAGTTCCATTTCCAGAGGCTGTGGATGTTAAATTTATTGAATTGCCTTTGCATACATTAATATTATTTCCAGCGTTTACTGTAAAACCTGATATTACAGTGATTAGAGCATTCAAATCAAGATTTTGAGAACTACTCGTTACATCCTGTACGTTTATTAAATTGTATGTAAAAGCTCCAGCTAAATTTGTTGGAGCATTTAAAGAAATTGAGTTGTTGCTTCCTGTTGTTACTAGAGGAGCTTGAGTAATTCCGTTTAAAGTATACGTAAAAGTATAAGGAGCAGTTCCTCCACTACCTGTAAATGTGATTGACGGACTAGCAGCATTCTGGCATACGGTTGCACCCCCTGAAATTGAAGCCGTTGGTGCAACTATTAATTCATGTTCTTTGGCAAAAACTATACTATAGAAAAGAGATAGGAAGAAAGTTAAGTAAATTTGCTTCATGAAGAGTGCTTTTTTAAAGTATTATTGTTGAATTAACTTATTTGGATGCTAAAAATATAGTATTTAATTGAAATAGAATGTTTTGTTTGGTTATTTATGTTAAAAAATGTATATAAATTATTTTCTTGTGAATACCGAGTTGTCTTAGTCAAAATCAGGAGCACAATTTAGATTTTCGTTATAGGGTTGAATGTACTTCCAAAAAGCTTTTCCTGCACTATCATAATAGTTGATAGAATAGTTCATTTTTGTATTTGATGCCACTTGATAAATATATTCCGAACAACTGTATGAGTATTTTTGTTTGAAACAAACCACAGCAAAATAGTACGTTTTATAGTCAATTACGACGTCATAAAATGTAACTTTTGAGATGGCATCACTGTTATAACTGGTGTAGGTGGTACCATAGCTTCTTGATTGAACGAACGCTATCATTTCATCACAATCCTGCGATTTCATTTCAAAAATGCATAAAATATAGAGGAGAATTAGTATAGTTTTTTTCATGTACAAATGGTTTGTGACAAACGTAATACAATAAAAAAAATATTCATTACGGATTCCCGTAAAAGCCTAAAATTTATTTTTATCATTCTTTTTTAAATGATTTAAACCTGAGTTTATGGCTGTTGATTTAACTAGCAACACTATTTTTTGAAGTACATTTTATTTTGCTATTTGATTAAAAGGTTGGATGTAGTATTACCTAAATTTAAAGAGATTTTAAATAAAGTTTGTTCGAAAACAAATATAAGGGATGAATAAAAAGTATGCACCTAATTGGGGATAGTTTTGGTTCTAATTACTAACGAGCGAACATGATAGAAATGTGATTAAGTATCTCTGCTAATTATTATAAGAGAGATTTGCGGAAGAGAAGTTAATGATCTTCGCAAAAAGAAATTGAATGTAAAAATGTTTTTGTCAATCACTACACTAAAGCCATTAAATATGACAAAACATCTGATTTTTTTATTACTTGGCATGTAGAATTTGCCCTTTTTTAAATTCAAAAGGCACTTCGCCGGCCTTTTCAATTTGCTTTGTTGCCACTACCGTTCCACTTGCATTTTCCTCATAAACAACACCGTCTTTAATGTAGGTAATAGTTAAGCCTAATGCTTTAGAGCCACTAAACGCTCTCTTTGCGGAAATACGTGCTGCTTTCACCAACGCTTTAGTTTGTGGCACATCTTTTCTAAAAATTATTTTTGACATAGTGTATTCAATTGTAGTACTTACATTTGTTTTACAAAAATAATTAATTTATAAAACATTTAAAATCAAAATTACAGTTGTATAGTAAACGCTTTTTATTGTGAAAAAAGTATAAAATAAATGTAGAGAATTAACTTGGTTCATTAATAACGTTCTAGTGATTGTCTTGCCATTTGTTCTATTTTTTTAATTCATCAATTTTATTTTTTGCTTCTTCAAAAGCTTTTTCTACAGTCTCAATATTTTCAATAAAAATACTATTGTCTGAACCATATTTTTCCAGTTGAAGATACCAAGTTGCCTTCCCTTTATTAATCATATAACCCACTTTGAAACCATCAACGGTAGTGAATTTATTTTCTAAATAATCTGGGTTAGATAACATGTCTTTTTCAACTTCGCTTTTTAAAGAATTAATTGCTTTGATTACTTCTAATAAATCAGAATATTCTATTGAAGCAGTTGAAGTACTGTATTTTCCTTGCTTTTCAATCTGGAAAAAATAACTAACTAAAGCACCAGAGTTTATTTTTCTAATTCTTGTTTCTGATAAACCACCATAAAGAGTTTTAATACTGGTTAGTTTATAATCAGTTAATTTGATAATGCTTCCGGTTTTTGAGGCAAATGCATCAATTTTTGTTTTCTCTTTTTCAAGTTCTTTTTTTGTTTCTTGTGAGAAAGTGACTGTAGTTGCTATGAGGAGCAAAATGATTAAATTATTTTTCATAATTATTGGTTTAAAAAATTTTCAACTTCAATTTTTAATTTGACTAATTCATCATAATTTTTTTTAGACTTTGTAATTCTAGCTGAAAGCTCTTCAGCTTTTAACTTTCTATCGTCTGTAAATCTATCAGGGTGAACTTTTGTAATTAGTGATTTATAGAGTTCTTTTGATTTTGAAATACTAAAAACCATGTTTTTAAAAATAGATTTAAAATTATCTCCTTCTTTTTCAGATAATTTTTTTCTTATATTTCTTCTAAGCCTTCTTTTTTTATTAGTTAACAAATAGTAAACTCCAAAAAGGAATAGAAAAATTCCGAAATAAATAAAAATTGTTTTCATAACTAACCGTTTAACATATAATCTTGAAGATTAGCAATTTCTTTTAAGGGAATTTGAAGTCCTTGCCTATAATTTTTACCAATGATAATCAAAGTGTCATATCCTAGTGCCATCAATTGTCTCACGAACGCTTTGCTTTCTATCACATATCTTGATATTTCTATAAAATCTGATTCTGTTAATCTTTCATCATTTTCAATTGTAATTTTAAAACCACTTCTCAAATAAAAAGTACTTAATTCGTGTCTGAAATTTGGATTACCAGGTGATGTTGTCACCCTACAAAGTCTTTCTAAATCACCTTGAAAATAAGCTTCACGGAATACTAAATTAAATTGATTTAAAATGGTAACTCTTTCTAAATTTCCTTGCGAAACAACATCTACAATTCTGTTTAAAAATGTTGTTATTTTTGATAGTATATTATCTGCCATATTATTTTTTATTATCTAAAATACTCGATTGGTTCGTCTCCACTTGTCTAATCACTGCGGGTCTGATTTCAATTAATTTCAAATCTTTTTCTTCGATGGTGCGGAAGTTTTTGTAATAAGCTAACCAACCTGTTACGGTTAATTCGGTTTTACCGTTTTTGGTGGTGGAGTCAAATTTGGGTTCAACTAATAAATCGGCGTTGTTTTCATTTAATAAAATTCGAATAATTTCATTTTTAGCATTAGACAACAACTCCATGTTTTTAATCACCATTGTTTTGGTTGATTTCTGCGGAGCGATTTCTAAATCAGCGATAACGGGTTTGTGAATTACACCAACACCGGAAATGTCAATCGATTTTGATGTCCCTGATTTAATTGTTTTACAAGAAACAATAGCCAATGAGCTTAATGCAATAAGAAATAATTTTGATTTCATTTGATAGGTTTTGAAGATTAATCCACCAAACTTAAACACATTCAAAACCACTATTTTACGGATTCCCGTAATCCCCAAGAATTTATTTTATATTCGCATTTTCTACCTGCTTTCTAATAAGGTTGATTGCTTTTTCGCAACCTACCGGATGACTGTACATTTCACTTACTCCAATTATATTTTCACTGCCCATTGAGCGAAGGATAAAAAAATGGTCTTTACTAGGTGATGTGCGTAATTCGTAATTTTGGAGATAGACTCCGTTCATCCGAACGGAAATAACCTCACCAAGGCAACCTTGGCGGAATTCATGTTTGGTTCCGGTGAGTAATACACTTTCTTCATCTGTTACGAGTTCATAAAACCATATTCCGGACTCGTTTTGTTGAATAACAAATTGTGGCATTTGTTGGGGTTTGGGTTAAATTTATCCAAAAATAAGCCAATAGGAAAGATGTATTTTACGGGAATCCGTAATTTGGGATTTTTTTTGTTGGAAGTTGGAAGTTGGAAGATGGAAGATTTCAGTTGTAGTTTAAAAAAAAAAGTTATTCAAATGAAAATGTCCTCCGAACAATCCCTTTTAATCCAATATAGCGAAGCTATCAAAATCCGTGAAAATCTGCGTTTAGCTGCAGCTAATCTGCTAAATCCGTGTTCCATTGAGAGTAAGTTGTCAGTCTCAGTTTTCAATCTCCGCCTCAGTCACAGTTTTCAGACAACAGATAACAAACAACTGAAAACCGACCTCAAATTATCCCCAAATCCTTCGCAATCGCCACCAAATGAACAGGATTATTCGCTTTGAAAAGGATTTTTAATTTTCCTAATCGTTTTTCAATAGTGCTTTTGCTACTGGGTTTGATGCCTTTTTCTTTAAACACGTTTTCCATATCCTCTTGGGCGATTCCGTAAGAAAGGTGCTTTAGGAGATGGATATCAAATTCATCAATTTGTGAACCGGTTTTGTTTTGTAAAACGTGATGCACTTCCGGAGAAATATAGGTTTTATTTTGAGCTACCGTTTTGATGGCTGTTTTGAGTTGATATAAGCTTTCTCTGCCTTTGAGTACAAACCCATCAATGGCTAATTTTTCAAATAAGGATTTGATGCGGTATTCTTTTTCTTCTACCGAATACACGATTACTTTGATGTTAGGATGGATGGCTTTAACGGCAGCAATCAAATCTTCTCCCGTAGCCAATTTGCTCTCTCTGCCATCTTCTTTGAAAGACAAATCGGTAATCAATAGTTCGAATGGTTCGTTGTCAACCAATCCTTTTTTAATTTTTAAGTAGGCACCTTCGCAATATTTGTCGTGCAAGTAGAGGTTGAGCTGAAGTTCGTTCAACACATGTTGCACTGCAAGGCTAATTGAATCCAGGTCTTCGGCAATTAAAATCTTTTTGAACATAGGCAATTATTTAGGGATGACTACCGTCACTTTAAATCCTTTTTGGATGGTTTGGTCAAAAGTATAACTTCCTTGAATAGCTAAAATACGGTTTTCCGCATTTTGAAGACCTGACTTGCGTTGTTGAGTGTTTTTTATTCCAATCCCATTGTCTGTATAAGTTACCGAGATATTTTTCTTATCCTCTGAAAAGTCAATAATCACTAGTGTTGCTTCACTATGTTTTTTGGTGTTGATTAAAAATTCCTGTATCACCCGTTGTAAGGTAATTTTTTTTTCAGAAGTTATTTTTTGCCAATTGATAGGTTCATTTATTTTTCGGATTACATTTAAAAGATGATCACTAAATCCGTCAATCATTCGAAATAAATCCGGTTCATAATTTTCATCGGTGCGGATTTCGCTGTTTTCCTTTGAAATATCACGCGTGCGTTGGTAAATCTGCTCAAGATTGTCAAGCAGTGCCTCTTTTGAAATTGGATTTTCTAAATTTTGAGTCTGTGTAAAGGTCATTGCATTAAAAACATCGTTGGCTAATTCGTCGTGGATGCGTTTGGAAATTCGGGTTTCGGTGAGATAGGTCGATTGTTGAAGTTTTCGCTTGTTTTTTATCTGGTATAATTTATAGAGCAAAATAGCAATCACAACTATCAAACCAATCAAAGCCAAAAGAAGTGATTTTTGATTTTTGTATTTAATGACTTCCTGCGTAGCTTTTTTAGAGTCGTATTTTATTTTTGCAAATTGATTTCTGGCGATACTTCGGGCTTTAATAATACTATCATTCAATGCAATGTACTGTTGATAAAAGTGTTTGGAGTCGTTTAAATCCCCAAACTCCGTAAGCCATTTCAACGCCTCTAACTGATCGTCAGGACTAGTGGCTTTTTGCGAAGATTGATAAGCTTTTTCAGCATATTCTTTGGCTAAAAGGTCATTTTTATGTTGATAATATTCAGACAAATGCATGTTGGAAGCAATGAGTCCAATATTGTCCTGCAGGCTGTCTCTTAACTCCCATGCTAAATGAAGATTTTCAGATGCATCTTCTAGTTTCAGCAAAAATTGGGTGTAACCTAAATTATCCAACACACGAGCAAGCTCATACGGATTTTTAGAAAGAGCATCATCTGTCACCAAAGGAGCAAGGGTTTTAATCGCTTTTTGATATTGTTTTTTTTCCAGATAAATCAGTCCGATGTTGTTTTGAATGATGGCTTTTTCCAGCTGATTAGTTGCTAAATCGTATGCCTTTTTATAATAATTCAACGATTCTTCCAAGCTGTTTTGTTTGTGATAGGAAATAGCAAGAAGATTGTAAAAATAGGGAAGGTAAGTAGAACCTTCGTAGTGAGCAAGTGCTTCCGTAATGGTTTCTTCACAGCCGTAATGATCACCGATATAATTTTGAATGGTTGCCGTTTTAAGTTGGATATAAGCAAAACGTTCGTCTGAATTAGCGGTAAGCAATTTGGCTTCATTATAATAAAAATAGGCACTATCAAGTTGGTAGTGTTGCTCAAAATTATCCGCTTTTTCACGTAAAATGGTAAACTTTTCTTTCGTTGGCGTTATGTTTTCTTTTTCACAACAATTGAAAATTAGTAATACAAGAAAAAAAAACGGGAAATGAATCAGCTTTTGTTTCATTTCCCGAAGGTATTAAATTAAATGATAAAGTCCAATTATGGATTGTTTGTAAGCGGTGGAGGAGGTGGCGGCGGAATACCGTGTTGTCCACCCGTGTCATCCGCAGCAACAGACAGTGCTTGATCAGTTACATCATCAGCCGAGCAAGAAGTAAAAAAACCAATTGCGGTGCAAAATAGCGAAATGAAAAGTATTTTTTTCATGATTATAAGTATAAAAATTGAACATAGTTTTTGCTGTTCGGTTTGTAAAAACCAAAGGAGCGTGTCGGATTTTGCCGACTTTAAAAAAATTGAGACTCAATGAAATGGTGGGAAGTGAAGTGTGCTAAAACAGAACCGTCCTGATATACTTCCCGAATAAAATTTCAGTCCTGTATAGCGACACTTTTTTTGAATCTGTTTTGTACATTTGTTCCAATTGCAGGTTAGAACAAAAACAAATTCTGAAGCAAAGGAATAGGGTTTTTGTGAGGGTGTTCATAAGGAATTCCGATAATTCCGATGATTTCCGCTTATTCCGATAAATTCCGAAATTCAATTTTTTACTGATATGAATAAAACTACTTTTAAGGATTATAAGCTGGCAATTAAAGAGCAATATGTGTTTGCAAAAGAAAAGGATGTAAGCGGCATTTTAGAAAATCCAACACCGGCTCAACTACGCGAATTTTGTCGATTTATTTATGAGAAAGGAGTAAGTAGAAATGATGAAGAAGTTTTCCGTTTGTTCTTTGAAGCAAAAGAAGGTGAAATTGTAAAAAAGGCGATTGATAGGGTTGCCGTAGATAAATTTAAAACAATCATTTCTTTTTTAAAGACTGAAAAAGATACCGATATCAAAATTAGAGTTGAACTCGCTGCGATTATGGTAGATTTTAAAGAAAGACCGTATAGAATTTTTTCAAAAACGGAGCAAAATGAAGTTGTTAAAGATCCAATACATGTTGCCCTACCTGTTATTACACAGCCAGAGGGGCATCAACCTGAAAAAGAAATAAGTAAGTCTAAAGGTTTTGCGTATTGGCTAGGAAAAAATAAGCTCATCACCATTTTTCTTATCATTGCGTCATTGTTGGGCGGATTTTCATTAGCCAAATTTGTGTTCACTGAAAAGCAATGCATGCAATGGCAAAACGATCATTATGAAGTGGTGGATTGCACTGATTCAGAAAAAAATCCTTTAGAAAATACTATCGTTCCGTTAGATAAAAAGTTGTTGAATTTTAGAAAAGTTGAGGTGTCTGATACAACCACTTTTTTTAATAAACAAGGCAAACCACTTTATTGGTATTGTAAAGTAAACGGAAAACCGGAATTTTTTAATGAACTGGGAGACGGAATACATCCTGAAACAGGAAAAAGACTTAATCAAATCTCACATTATATTATTGATAAATATGTGATGGAAAAGTAATTTAATCTGTATAGCTAAATCAGGACGAGTCATAACTATAGTAGGATTTATTTATTAATTTGTATAGTTATTTTAGGACGGGTCAGGACGAGTCAAGATAACCGACAACTGTATAGATAAAGCATGGATAGTGTATGGATAGTGTATGAATAAAGCATCAATGGTGACAGAATTGTTGTATGTAACATTACAATAAAACAAACCTGTATAGTAAGTTTGGGTTTAACTAATATAACGATAATAGGATTTATTCATTAATCGGTATTGTTAATTTAGTAAGGGTTCAAAGCTTTTAGAAGCTATAAGTAGGTCATTCATACCACAATACAATAAAGTTATTCTGCTTTAAAACAACGCACAAGTTGAATGTATAAAAAAATAAACTACTTTTGCCGAAAATTAAAACGTGTCAACACGTTTGTAACTGTTATTTATGAACTCAAAAAAAATTGCCGAGTACCGCAAATTACTCGAAGTAACTAAAACGGCAACATTAAAAGAATTGAAAACTGTTTACCGCAACAGTATGAAGGAAGATCATCCGGACACTATTGCCGATCCAATTGAACGTACCGCTGCAGAAGAAAGAAGTAAAGCCATTATTGAGGCCTATCACTTTTTGGTGAGCATTGCTCCCGAAACGCAAGAAAAAGTGAAAGACGAATATATAAAAACCACAACCACCTCCGGTATCTTAGAATTTTATATGGAAGATGGGGTTTTAAACATTCACTTTTTAGATGGAAACAAGTTTGAATATTTTGGTGTTCCAAAAGTAACATATATCAAAATGGTAAATGCAGAATCGCCTGCACGGTTTGCCAGAAGACATGTTTATAATGAGTTTTTATACCGCAGTGCCAGCAAACTGGTTGTAGCAGAATAAACTAAACGAAATATAAATACATGAGGTGCCTATTTTTAGGCACCTTTTTTTGTTTACTACCTCCAGAAAAAAACCATGTCGAGTGGATAATATGTAATTTTTTGAAAAAATTATATAACAAGAAACAGCAGCTCCTATCGCACCTTTGTAATGCATTGATGGATGTTTAACCTTAAATGAATTTACTATGGAAGATAAAGCAAGAAATAAAGGCAGTCGAGAGACGAAAAGTTCGGTTATGCGAGATTTAAAAAATAAATCTAAGAAAAAAGCAACCCTTAGTCACAAAGAGATTTTGAAAGCTAATGACATGGAAGAACCGGATATCTGGAGCTTACCAAAAGAATAATATAATAACTTAAAAGAGTATAAAGTATGAATAATTTTTTTAGAGCATTACTTGCTGGTTACGGGGCCAAGAAGCTAGGCGGAGGTTGTTTTGGAACAATTATAGTTTTTGTTATCCTTTGGATGGTGCTGGGGCAATGTAGCTCATGATAATACTAAAAATGGTAGATATGGAAAATTCTAAAACAAAAACAGTTGAAATATTAAATTCGTTAGTGGAAGTAAATAACGATCGAATTCAAGGATATGAAACCGCTATTCAAGAAGCAAAAGATTCACAGTTAAAAGTTGAGTTTTCATTATTTATTGTAACTAGTAAAAGATGTGTAAAGGAACTTTGTGATGAAATTAAACGCTTGGGTGGAAGTCCAATTGGTTTAAACAAAACCAGCGGAAAATTTTTTAAATTATGGATGGATTTAGAAAAAACTATTTCAGAAAATCTTAATCAAGCCTTGTTAGATTCATGTGTTTTTAGAGAAGATATTGCTATAGGAAATTATGATGATTGGTTAATTGAAGATGTAGAAAATGAAGTAGATGAACGCCACAACATGATGATTAGAACACAACGAACTGAGCTTCATCGTGAAAGAGAAAAATTAAAAGCACTTCGAGAACATATTTGTTCCTCCTAACTATTTGCTATGAATTCGATTGATTTTTGAGAGTGAAAATGCCGCGGGTTTCCCTGCGGTATTTTTTTGTTTTCTGTTGTCGGTTTTCTGAAAAGGCATAAAAAAACCGCAGAATATATCTACGGTTCTTATACTGAAATTTAACTTTATTTAGTTAAAGCGTTTCGCTATAAACTCAACAAAATTTTCATCACTCATTTTGTTAGAAGTACATTCTGTAGCCTCCGCATTTTTGTATTGTGGAGTATCCGCTAGAAATTTCATAAATTGTTCTTGAACTTGTCCTGTACCCGTAAGATGAATTTCATCCACATTTGGCATAACGAAAGCAATTTCTTTAAAATACTTCTGCATTAAACCAATTTCATGGTTATTAGCTGTTTTTTCACTCGAATTATAGTCGGCTCCGGCATTGGAAACAGTACCCAAAACGATAAATTCTCCATTATCAACATCTTCTCTTCCAACGATGGTTGCATTGTGGGTGTCCATCCAAACACCAAACTGTTTTTTGTTTTTATCTGACATACATTTTACTTTTCTTAAAGGTAAGTCATCTAAAACGGATAAACTGTTTTTTGGGTTAATATTGTGATTGAGGAGAAGTATCTGAGTTACTGAGATACTGAGTGGCTGAGTATATGAGCGGAACAACTATTTTAAACTTTCAAAACACCTCTGAAACCTCTAACTCCATAATACGATTGAGCTCCGTTATGATACACAAAAACCTGATTATACCGAAAATCAGCAAACAAAGCACCACCTAATTTTCTAAGTTCGTCTGGTGTTTTAATCCAACTTGATGTTTTGGTGTCAAATTTTCCCAATTGTTGTAATTCGCGGTAGTGTTCTTCCGATAAAAGTTCAATTCCCATCTCTGTAGCCATATCAATAGCATTATTTTCGGGTTTGTATTCTTTTCTCGAATCTAGTCCTTCGCGATCATAACAAACACTTCTTCGTCCTTTCGGACTTTCAGCAGAACAATCCATGAAAATATATTCTCCTGTTTTTTCATCCAAACCAACCACATCAGGTTCGCCTCCGGTTTTTTCCATCTCATTCAACGACCATAATTTTTCAGGATTTGCTTCTAATTTAGACAGAACGTCATTCCATTTTACGTTTTTATGACGATTTGTGTTTTTCTCAAAACGAATGCGTAACAAATCGATTAATTCATTTTTTTGTTCAGAAGATACTATTTTGCTGTTTTTCATTTGTTCAGTAGTTTATAAATCAAATTTAAAAAATAATAAAATAAATTGAAATAAATAATTGGTGTCTTTTAAGCAAGTAAATTCAAAATAGGGCAAATGCCTTATTTCTTTCGCTTTATTTTTTAAGTTAGTTTGAAAAAAAAATAAAACATGAAAAAATTCATATTTGTTATTGCGTTAATTTTTTGTTTTGCAGTTGGTGCACAAGAAATTCCGTTAAATCAAAATCAAACGTATATAAATGCACAAGCTGCTTTTAAGTCAAAAAATTATCAGCAAGTTATTACTAGTTGTAACGATTTAGTGGATAGCTATTATTATAGCCCAGATGTATATGCTCTGTTAGCGAAATCTTATTACTACACAGGAAAACACGATCAAGCAATGAAAGCAATTAAATTTGCGTATGATCTTGAACCAATTTATGACGACTTTGCTTTGCATTATATCTTAATTTCAACGTATAATAAGGATATAGAAAACATTAAAAAGGTGTATACTGATTTTAGTTTTTATGGCAGTACACCTGACTATTTAGACTATTATGAAAATACGGTCAACGGGTTGCTTAACCACTTAAAAAAAGGCACAAACTTTCTTGACATAATTCCCAAAGTAGAACAGTTAAAAAGTGAGTACAAATCAAATTATACTGTAAATTCAGCTCTTTTTTTCAAAGAAGGAATTCCAATATATAACCTCAGTACCA
Organism: Flavobacterium sp. T50_26; assembly: GCF_057652995.1. NCBI lineage: Bacteria > Pseudomonadati > Bacteroidota > Flavobacteriia > Flavobacteriales > Flavobacteriaceae > Flavobacterium > Flavobacterium sp. T50_26. The sequence goes on along the minus strand of NZ_JBYFCC010000001.1, from coordinate 43,739 downwards.
TGAAGCCGGCAGATATCAAAGCCAAAGAGATGACTGCCAAGATTCTTGCTTTAAAAGCTAGAGTTGCCAACAAAACATTTCCTAAAAGTTACTATAATCAGCTTTTGTTATACATCTCCTATTTTGTTCCGAATAATCCAGATAGCGAACTTATTCTCAAAGAACTCTTTACGCAATTTAAAGATACTGAAACAACCGTTCCGATGCGTTTTAAAATCTATCAAACATTGGCAGAAGTTTATCAACTCAAACGTCAATATGAAGATGAAGCTTCTATTTCTACCATCATGTATGATGATATTTCCAAAATTTCATTGAGTGTTTCTATGAAAGCAGAAGTCTTAAATCACAAAGTGTTTGCGTTAATCCAAATGGGGAAATACAAAGAAGCAGTCGATTTTTCCAAAATCATAGAAGTTGCACTCCCAAGTATAACAAATAAAAAGCAAAAACTATTATCTACTTTAAACATTTCCAAAAGTTATGCTTACACCGGAAATAAACCAAAAGGAGTAGAGTTTGCAGAGAAAGGTGTGCAGTTTTCCAAACAATTTGGAATGGAAAACACCGATATTGGCAAAGCTATTTCCGCCAATTTAGTTGCTCTAAAAAATCAAGGACAAGCGGTTTCTGCCGTAAATTATTCAATATCTTCCAATGATTATACAGAGCTTTATAATGCTGGATTAGATTTAATTGGTCAAAAAAAGTATACTGAAGCGATTCCTTTTCTTGAAAAAAGCAATAGTATTTATCAGGATCTTTTAAACAAGGCAAATGACAAAGATAGAAGTAGCATGCTTTTGTTCTATTCAAAAGTAGGCGGTTGTTTGGCAGCTTGTTATCATGAAACCAAACAGAAAGACAAAATTTTTCCAATTATGGAAGGATTAAAAATAAATAATTTGGTTTCTAAAGCTAATCAGAAAGTAAAACCGGCATCTGTTGTAGAAGTTCAAAATACGTTGAAAGAAGATGAAGCGTTGGTGTATTATGTAGAAGTGAGTAGAGGATTCACATACGAAGGCACTTATTTGGCTGGTGTGCTCACGAAAAACTCGTTCGAAACCCGTTATGTTGTTTCCAATGGTGCATTGATGAATGTTTATGTGCAATATAATTCGATTATAGGTGAAATTGAAAACGAAATGGCAAAAAAGGAATTCAGAAAGCCATCCTATACGCGTTATAATTCCATTCAAGAAGCGGGCTATAATAATTTAAAAAAGGGAGAAGTTAGTTTGTTAATCGAATTGTATAGAAAGTTTTTGAATCCCAATGAAGGCGGAAAAGTTGATCAGCGATTTAAGAATGAAATAGATTTTGGCATAATTTCAAATTCTTTTTTCATTGATTATCTCAGTAAATTAGAGCCTTATTTTAAAGATAAAAAGAAAGTGATTTTTGCACTAGATGGAATGCAAAATTTGATTCCATTTGAAACCTTAGTTGATTTGAATTCTGTTTATATGATTGAAAAGTATGAAATCAGTTATATTACCAGCGGAACACTCCTAAAGGAATTGAGAGATAGAAAGCCATATATTCATGAAAAAAATGTAGTTGCTTTTGGTGATGCAAAATATGCTGCTTTTCAAAACCCCGGTATTACTTTGAATTCTATTGCAGATATCGATCGATTGCGTTTTGAAGTGGTAGACTTGCAAGCTCAAAACAAACCGTTAGACAAAGCTTTTGCTACGTTTTCAAAAGAACCGATGAGCTATTTAAAAGGAGCAAAAGCAGAAGTAGAATTTATTGGTAAAAGCATTCCAAAGTCGGATATTAAACTTGACAACTTGATGACAGAAAATGAATTCAAAAAGATGGCCACTTCCGGAGATTTAAATAAATATAAAGTTATTCATTTGTCAAGTCATGCCATGGTACATCCCTATATCTTTGAATTAAGTAGCATTGCCTTCTCTGTTTTTCCAATACCGGTTGATGGAGAAGACGGAATGCTTACTGTGTCCGAAATGGAAAAATTAAACCTGAAAACCGAATTTATGATGCTCAGTGCTTGTCAAACTGGATTAGGTAAAGTGGTGCCAGGTGAAGGTGTTTCCGGACTTAATCAAGCTATGCTGAAGGCCGGAGCCAATAGCACATTAACAACATTATGGTCAGTGAACGATTATGGGTCATATGTTTTTACCGCTAATTTATATCACAATATTTTTATCAAAGGGATGGATTACAGTAAAGCAGTTACCGAAGTTAAAAGATCATTTATTAAAGGAACATACAATACTGAAAATTTCAACGGGAAAGAAGTGCTTTATTGGGCTCCATTTATTTACAACGGAAAATAAAAAAGTAAAAAATGATTACAGTATCATTTTCTGCTGTAATCATTTTTTTTGTTTCTAAATTCTATGAATTTTCAAAATTATTTTCTTCAATAAAAACTAAATTTAAACCCTCATTTAAAAATAGCTACCTTTGCAAAAATTATGCACATGGCACACAAAGCAGGGTTCGTTAACATCATCGGAAATCCCAACGTAGGAAAATCAACTTTAATGAATGCCTTCGTGGGCGAAAAGCTTTCCATCATCACCTCCAAAGCCCAAACAACAAGACATCGTATTTTGGGAATTGTGAATGGAGAAGATTTTCAAATGGTTTTATCCGACACACCCGGAATCATCAAACCGGCGTATGAAATGCAAGAATCGATGATGCAGTTCGTAAAATCCGCATTTGAAGATGCCGATGTATTAATTTATATGGTTGAAATCGGCGAAAAAGAATTAAAAGACGAAGCTTTTTTTAATCGAATTATCCATAGCGAAATCCCTGTTTTATTGTTATTAAACAAAATCGACAAATCCAACCAACAACAATTGGAAGAACAAGTTGATTTATGGAAAGAAAAAGTGCCGAATGCCGAAATTTTTGCCATTTCTGCTTTAGAAAATTTCAATGTCAAAGAAGTATTCGACCGCATCATATCTTTGTTACCGGAATCACCACCGTATTATCCAAAAGACACATTGACAGACAAACCGGAACGTTTTTTTGTTAACGAAACCATCCGCGAAAAAATCCTAATCAATTACGATAAAGAAATTCCGTATGCCGTTGAGGTTGAAACAGAAGAATTTATTGAAGACGATAATATTATCCGCATTCGTTCCTTAATTATGGTTGAACGCGACACCCAAAAAGGAATCATCATTGGTCACAAAGGAGCTGCCTTAAAGAGAGTAGGTATGCAAGCCCGAGAAGATTTAGAAAAATTCTTCGGAAAACAAATCCATATTGAACTCTTCGTTAAAGTCAGCAAAGACTGGCGTAGCAATGCGTTTCAGTTAAGAAGATTAGGGTATAATCAGAAGTAAAAGTTGCGGGTTTGAAAGTTGCGGGTTTTGGATTAAAAGTTTCAGGTTTCAAGTTGAGAGTAGTAAGTTAGCAGCTTAACAGCAGTCTTGTCATTCCGACGAAGGAGGAATCTCATATTAAATCAGCAAAAATCCGTTAAATCCGCCAAATCCGTGTGCAATTAAAAATAGAGCGAAGCGACCTTGTGTTCCTTGAGCCTTCCTCGTGTTCTTCGTGGTTAAACCCAAAAAATCACTCCAAGATTTTATCCATCAACACCTCCAATTCTCTCGCTTGTTTCAACCCTTTTTTCCGATTTAACCGAGCAATAAAATAAAGCAAAAACCACGCATTTACCATCGCAAACATAACCAACAAATCAAATTTAAATGATTGATTCAACGACCATTTTGAAAACGCAATCACCGTAAAAATCACAAAAATACCGCCCACCACAAAGTGAAGAAACATAAACATCGTCCACAAAACCGGATCCGGACCAAATAATCCGCGAACAAACGTATTGCCATCCTCCATTTTTTCAATCTCCAAATGCAAATGAGGCGAATGTTTTTCACGGTGCAACAACCCAATGTGCAACCAAATATGATGACCCGAAATCTTGATTTTATAATCTGGCTCAACCGTTTCTTTCAACGTTTCACAACTAGCTAAAATCGCATCATAGGATTTAGTTACCACTTTATCAAATCGATACCGCAACGGCAATTGGTCATCTAAATTCATAAAAACGCAGATAAAAATTGAATACTAATTTACGAAATAATAATTTTCAAACGTAAAACAAACCCGTTTATTTTCACACCCGATTTTTTAATTTAGAATTTAGAAATCAGAAATGAGAATTCTACCTTCTAAATTCAACCTTCTAAATTCAACCTTCTAAATTCTACCTTCTAAATTCTACCTTCTAAATTCTACCTTCTAAATTCTACCTTCTAAATTCTACCTTCTAAATTCAACCTTCCTTTGGGCGTTCCCTTCCGCAAGCTCCAGGTCAGGCTTTCCGTTCCCACTTTTTTTTGCCCAACAATCAAACCGCTCAGGGCAAAAAAAGAGTTCCACTTCAATCCTTAACGCAAACCCTGCTCCAAACAAATTAAAGCTCTTCAAATCAACGTTTAAACTTCAAACAAAAAAGACTACCTTTGCAAAATATTTAGAATTTAGAACTATGAGTACTATTGTTGCCATTGTAGGAAGACCAAACGTAGGGAAATCAACACTTTTTAATCGTTTAATCAAACGAAGAGAAGCCATTGTTGATTCCGTGAGTGGTGTCACCCGCGACCGAAATTATGGAAAGAGTGAATGGAACGGAAAAGAATTTTCGGTTATCGATACCGGTGGATACATCAAAGGATCCGATGATATTTTTGAAGCAGAAATCCGCAAGCAAGTAGAATTAGCCATCGACGAAGCCGATGTAATTATGTTTGTGGTAGATGTAGAAGAAGGCATCACACCAATGGATGATGAAGTGGCAAAATTACTTCGCAAAATTACCAAACCCGTTATTGTTGTTGTCAACAAAGTCGATAATGCGATGCGTGAAAAAGATGCATATGAATTTTACAACCTTGGTTTAGGTGAATTTATCACTATTTCAAGCACATCCGGAAGTGGAACAGGAGAGTTGTTGGATGAGTTAATCAATGTTTTCCCAAACAAACCTGAGCCAACACAAGAAGAAATCGAATTACCTCGTTTTGCAGTAGTGGGTCGTCCTAATGCCGGAAAATCAAGTTTTATAAATGCCTTAATTGGTGTTGACCGATACATTGTTACCGATGTCGCCGGAACAACCCGCGATTCCATCGATACAAAATACGACCGTTTTGGTTTCGAATTCAACTTAGTCGATACCGCCGGAATTCGTAGAAAAGCAAAAGTAAAAGAAGATTTAGAATTCTATTCTGTGATGCGTTCTGTTCGTGCCATCGAGCATTCCGATGTTTGTATTTTAATGATTGATGCCACCCGTGGTTTTGAAGGTCAAGATCAAAGTATCTTCTGGTTAGCCGCCAAAAACAGAAAAGGAATTATCATCTTAGTCAACAAGTGGGATTTAGTCGAAAAAGACACGATGTCCACCCGAGACTATGAAAATAAAATCAAAAAAGAATTAGAACCTTTTACCGATGTTACGATTCTTTTCGTTTCTGCCTTAACCAAACAACGTTTATTAAAAGCATTAGAAGAAACCGTAAAAGTATACGAAAACAGAAAACAACGTATTTCGACTTCCAAATTCAACGATTATATGTTGAAATTAATCGAAACCTATCCGCCACCGGCCTTAAAAGGAAAATATGTAAAAATTAAATACTGTATGCAATTGCCAACGCCAACCCCACAGTTTGTGTTTTTTGCCAATTTGCCACAATATGTCAAAGAAGCTTACAAACGTTTCTTAGAAAATAAAATCCGTGAAAATTGGGATTTTTCAGGAGTTCCGATAGATATTTATATTCGAGAAAAATAAAAATTAGATTTATATTTTAGACCATTAATAAATTAAGGTTCATTAAGTTTTTTGGCTTAATGAACCTTAATTGGTATATGGTTTTTAGTTATTTTAGTTTGATTTCTTATACTAAATGTTAAATTTTCTGTAAGAAATTTTAACTTTCCATACTAAAAGTGTTAATTCGCAGTTATAGAATTTTCTCACAGCTAATTTTAACTTCTCTATGTTTAAACATTTTCTCTACGTAGCATTATTCTTATTTGCTATCAGCTCTTTTGGTCAAAATTTCGTAACCATTAAAGGAAAAATTATTGATGAAAACACCAAATTGCCGCTTGAATCGGCTACTGTTTATCTAACTTCTAAAAAAGATTCAACTGTAATTGATTATACAATTTCAGAAAAAAGCGGAAATTTTGAAATCAGAACTCGAAAAAGTAATGAGTCGGTTATTTTAAAAGTATCTTTTTTGGGATATGAGAATTTTAAAAAGGAAATCAACGAATTAGATGCTAATCTTGAATTGGGATTGCTTTCTCTTGCCGAAAGTGGCACTACTTTGAATGAGGTTGTTGTGAAAGGCGAAGCTCCTCCCATCCGAATTAAAAACGATACGTTAGAATTTGATGCGGCGTCTTTTAAAGTAGGTGCAGATGCCAATGTTGAAAAATTAATTAAACAATTGCCCGGAGTAGAAATTTCTCCCGAAGGAAAAATTACCGTCAACGGAAAAGAAGTAAATCAAATTCTTGTGAACGGAAAACCATTTTTTGGCAAAGACGGAAAAATCGCCACACAAAATCTTCCTGCAGATATCATCGAAAAAATTCAGGTGGTTGATACTAAAACTAAAGCAGAAGAACTTTCCGGTGAAGCAGCCTCTTCCGAAGAAAAAACTATCAATTTAACCATTCAAGAAGATAAAAATAAAGGCTTTTTTGGTAAAATTATGGGAGGCTACGGTTCCGATGAACGATACGAATCCAGTTTGTTGCTAAACTGGTTTAAAGGCGAACAAAAAATTAGTGTCTTAGCTTCAGCAAACAACATCAACTCCGTTGGTTTTTCGATGAATGAGATTTTTGATAACATGGGTGGCGGTAGAAACGTATCAGTTTATTCCAGCGATGATGGTTCTTTTGGAATTAACGGAATGAGTTTTGGCGGAAGTAACGGCTTAACAACTTCTAATTTAATTGGTATTAACTTTGCTGACAAGTGGTTTAAAAAAGTAGATGTAAATAATAATTATTTCTTCACGAATGCTGAAACCGAAAATGTAAGTCGCTCTTCCCGGACTAATTTATTGCCAACCGAAACAACGTTTACCGAATCGAATTCTACTTCTAACCGAATTGGAAATACGCATAATTTGAGTTTTAATTTTGAGATAAAAATGGATTCTACGGCTACAATTTATCTAGAACCTAAGTTCGTGAAAGGATTAAATAAAGATCGATTCAATAGTAATCAAGAAACTCGCAATCAGGAAAATTTGCTTTCAAACGAAAGCAATTCAAATTCGTTTTCAGATGTAGATGATACTTCTTTTGAAAATAGCATTTACTATTTTAAGTCTTTCAAAAAGAAAGAAAGAGGACTTTCTTTATCATTAAATAATGAACATCAAAAATCAACAACGTTTTCCAATTTGAATTCTTCTACGTTTTATTATTTAACGGGTGAGGCAGATGATATTCGAAATCAGAATTTATTTCGAAAAAGAAATTTTAATAAAGTGGAAACGGAAATTAAATATACAGAACCAATAACCGATTCATTAAAAGTGAGTTTGGGTTCTCAATTTACTTATTATGCTTCCAAAGATTCAGATGCAACTTTTGATTTTGATGAAGTTTCAGGCGGCTATAACGAATTTAATGCTCCTTTGTCTAACGAAATTAATTCGAATGTGTTAAAAATTCATCCTTCAGTTAGGTTGAGTTGGAATAAAAAGAAAATTAGAGCCGGTTTTGGTGGTGGGCCCGAATTTGTTACTTTTAAAAACGAATCGGATTATTTGGCAGTCAATACACGGTTGAATAAAAATTATGTTTTTCCCAGAGGTTCGGCCAACCTAAATTATACCATCAGCAAAACAAAATCGATTTATGCTAATTATAATTTTAGGATGGAATTGCCTTTGGCAAATCAATTTCTACCGGTTGAAAATCTTTCCAATCCATTAAACACGATTGTTGGAAACGGCGAATTAAATCCAACGCAACAACATTCCGTTTATACAAATTTTAATAATTATGACTGGCAATCACGAAGCGGTTTCTTTCTTTATGCAGGGATGACAATGTCTAAAGATCAAATTGTTTCTTCAACTGTTTACGACGAAAGTTTTAGAGCCCAAACTACGTATGAAAATGTAGACAAAGGCTTGAATAGTTACATGGGCGTTTCATGGAGTAAGTCGTTTAAAAAAGAAAAACGAACGCTTCGTATTAGCACCGGATTTGATTCAGGTTACAACATCAATCAAGGATTGACGAATGCGGAGTTGTATGAAGCCAAAGGTTGGCGATTTGAGCCTAGATTAAATTTGAATTGGAGTATAGAAGATTTAATCACCATTGCACCATCTTACAGCTATACGCTTAATTCAACTGATTTTACAAATTATGTAATTGATAATGCGAATACGTTTGTACATAAATTCAAAATGGAATTCACCAGCTATTGGCCTAAAAAAGTTGTTTTTGGAAATGATTTTGGCTACACATACAATTCAAATATTGCCGATGGTTTTCAGAAAGATTTTTATTTGTGGAATACCAGTTTAGGATATAATTTCTACAAAGACAGATTGCTTGCCAAAGTAAAAGTATATGATGTTCTAAACCAAAATGTGGGTGTGCGAAGAACTATTACGCCAACCGCAATTACCGATTCTGAAAATATTGTTTTGCAACAATATGTGATGTTTTCATTAACCTACAAATTAGATAAATTTGGAGGTAAGAAGGAAAGTGAAGGCGGAATGTTCTTCTTAGATTAAAAGAAACCATTAAATAAGAATGCCCCAAATTGTCTAACTTTTTGGGGCATTTTTTATAATTAAATTTTTTATTCTACCAACTTCCACCGGCTCCACCGCCACTAAATCCGCCACCACCGAATCCGCCACCGAATCCGCCACCGCCAAATCCACCGCCGGATGAACCGCCACCAAAGCTTCCGCCTCCGCCACGACCTAAACTGCTGAGGATAATAATGTCAGCTAAATCAGGTCCGGAAAAACGACCGGAACCACCGTTGCGATTATTTTTTGAACCTTTTGAAATGATAATAAAAAGTATCACAATGAATAGCAGAATAAATATCACCGGAATTCCGCCTTTGTCATTTTTCCGACTGCCTTTGTATTTTCCTTTAAGAACATCAAAAATAGCATCGGCACCTTTGTCTAAGCCACGGTAATAACTTCCGGCTTTAAATTCGGGTAGAATTACATTTCTGACTAATTCTCCTGTAATTCCGGCTGTAAGTCTGTCTTCTACACCATAGCCAGCTGATATATGAATTCGTCGGTCATTTTTAGATAGCAAAATAACAACGCCGTTGTCTTTTTCTTGACTTCCTCCAATTCCCCATTCTTGTCCCCATTTTGGTGCTAAAAGTCCGATATTTTCACCTTTTAAATCTTCAATTGTAATCACTACAATTTGCGTTGATGTGCTATCAGAATAACGGATTAATTTTTCCTCTAATTGCTTTTCTTCACTCGAATTTAAAACATCTGCATAATCATACACACTGGTTTGAAAACTGGGAACGTCAGGAATTTTAAATTGAGCAATGCTTACCTGAAACGGTAAAATAATCAACGCTAAAATCCAGTATATTTTTGTGGTAAATTTCATTTATCCTTTGGATATTTCGTTAGAAAGTTCGTTTCTGTCATCTGAATCATAAGGAAAAAACGCCTTCAAACGTTCGCCGGCTCTGATGATTCCTTCCACCAAACCTTCTTTGAATTTTTTGTTTTTGAAGTTTTCAATAACAATGTCTTTGGTGCATTCCCAAAAATCACTTTCCACTACATCATCAATTCCACTATCACCAATGATGGCAAAAGAATGATCGGCTACGCCAACATAAAACAAAACGCCATTTCTGGCTTGGGTTTTATACATTTTTAAGGAATCAAACACCTCCCGTGCTCTGGCAATAGGAGGCGTATCTGAATGATTTTCAATGTGCACACGAATTTCTCCGGATGTATTTTTTTCTGCCAAAGCAATAGCCTGAACAATTTCTTGTTCTTCTGCAGCGGTAAGAAAATCTTCTGTTATAGACATGATTTAGAATTTTACTTCAGGAGCTTTATCAGAACCCGGTTCAGCATCAAAATATGGTTTTTCTTTGTATTTTCCTAAAAATAAATTGTTTGGAAATTTCAAAACGTGGTTGTTATATCCTTCAACCGATTCGTTAAATCGAACTCTCGCAGTTTGAATAGTGTTTTCTGTACTTGCCAATTCGTCTTGTAATTTTAAGAAATTCTGATTAGCTTTCAATTCAGGATAGGCTTCCACAGTTACCAAAAGTCTCGATAAAGCAGAAGAAACACCGCTTTGAGCTTGGTTAAACTGAGCCAATTGTTCCGGTGTAACATTCGTTGGATCAATCGTTGTTTGAGTAGCTCTCGCACGAGCCGCAATAACAGCTTCTAAAGTACTTTTTTCGAAATCGGCTGCACCTTTTACAGTGTTTACCAAGTTTCCAATTAAATCACTTCTTCTTTGGTACGACGTTTGAACATCTCCCCATGACTTGTTTACAGCTTGACTTTTAGTAATTGCCGTATTCTGAATTCCAACTACGTAGAATCCGATGATAAAAATAAGTCCGATAATAATTCCGACAGGTAATAACCATTTTTTCATTTTTGTTTGTTTTTAAGGTTTGATGATGAGTTACTGAGTTGCTGAATAACTGAGTTTTTGTTTTTCTAAATTCTGATTTCTTTTTTTTACAATCCTTCTTTAATTTGCATCAATTGAGCTTTTATTCCTTCCAATTTACTGATGATTTCAAATTTATCTAACGTTTTTTTCTGCCCTTCTTTCAAATGGGTTTTGGCTCCTTCCAGTGTAAATCCACGTTCTTTAACCAAATGATAGATTAGCTGAAGATTTTTCACATCTTCGGGAGTAAACATTCGGTTGCCTTTGGCGTTCTTTTTTGGTTTCAGAATATCGAATTCTTTATCCCAGAACCGAATTAACGAGGCGTTCACGTCAAATGCTTTGGACAATTCGCCAATGCTGTAATATCTTTTTTCTGGTAAGTTCAAATGCATTAGTCGAGTGCTTGATTTTCTTGGTTAGCAATTTTTGAAATGGCAATATATTCTTCGGCAGAAATGCTTCCGTAGTAAAAATTAATTGGGTTAATCGGTTCACCGTCTTTGTGAACTTCATAATGCAAATGCGGTGCCTCACTTCTTCCGGTACTTCCAACATAGCCAATGATATCACCCCTTTTTACTTTTTGTCCGGCTCTGATTTTATATTTACTTAAATGAGCATAATAGGTAGTATACCCAAAACCATGTTTGATAATGATTAGATTTCCAAAACCAGACATCGAATTATCAGCTCTTTCCACAACACCATCACCTGATGCATAAACCGGAGTTCCTGTTTTGGCGGTAAAATCCATGCCGTTATGCATTTTTCTAATTTTGGTAAATGGGTCATTTCGATATCCAAAACCTGAGGCAACTCTAGTCAAATCTTCATTTTTAACGGGTTGAATAGCTGGAATGGCAGCTAATAACTTCTCTTTTCCTTTGGCAAGAACTAAAATCTCATCCAACGATTTTGATTGAATGGCTAATTCTTTCGAAATCATATCTACTCTTTTTGTTGTGTTGATAACCAATTCCGAATTGTCATATCCTTCTAATTCTTTATATCGATTAACTCCGCCAAATCCTGCTTTTCGCTGTTCAGTTGGAATGGGAGAGGAGTTAAAATAAATACGGTATAAATTGTTGTCGCGTTCTTCAATACTTGCGATAACTTCATCCAATTGATCCATTTTTTTGTTCAAAATTTGGTAGCGAAGTTTCATATTGTCAATTTCACGAGCTTGCAAACGGTCTTTTGGCGTTTCAAAATAAGGTGTGTTCAATAAAATTACAAAACATAAAAAACCAAATAAAGCAGAAGAAACCAGAAATAAAGCCACATAACCAAATTTCCGTCCTTTTTTTGGACTGATTTTTTTATAAGCTAAACTTTCTGTGTCGTAATAATACTTTACTTTCTTCGACATTTCTTAAATTATACTATTTTTGTGCTTTCAAAAGGATTAGACGAACAAATTTAAGAAATGTTTCATTCTAATGCTAATTTAATTTTTTGCAGAAAGCATTCGTTTTTAAACAATAAAAACCGTTTTTTATAGTAAATATTGTCTAACCATTTGAAAATAAACACCGAACAATTTTTTAAAATGAAATCACAAGATATCCGTAAGCAGTTTCTACAATTTTTTGAAAGTAAAGGACATTTAATCGTTCCTTCGGCACCTATTGTTCTGAAAGATGACCCAACGTTGATGTTTAACAACTCAGGAATGGCTCAGTTTAAAGAATATTTTCTAGGAAATGCCGAACCCAAAAGCAAGCGAATTGCCGACACTCAAAAATGTTTGCGTGTTTCCGGAAAGCACAATGATTTGGAAGATGTTGGTTTTGATACGTATCATCACACCATGTTTGAAATGCTTGGAAACTGGTCCTTTGGTGATTATTTTAAGAAAGATGCCATCAATTGGGCTTGGGAATTGTTGACGGAAGTTTATAAAATTCCCAAAGAAAATTTATATGTTTCTGTATTTGAGGGAAATCCGGAAGAAAATGTTCTCTTTGACCAAGAAGCTTGGGATATTTGGAAGGAATTGATTGATGAAGACCGAATCATTTTAGGAAACAAAAAAGATAATTTCTGGGAGATGGGCGATCAGGGGCCGTGCGGACCTTGTTCTGAAATTCATGTCGATTTACGTTCGGAAGAAGAAAAAGCGAAAGTTTCAGGAAAAAGTTTGGTGAATAACGACCATCCCCAAGTAGTGGAAATTTGGAATAATGTTTTTATGGAATTCAACCGTAAAGCCGATGGTTCATTAGAAAAATTACCCGCTCAACATGTGGATACAGGAATGGGATTTGAACGTTTGTGTATGGCGTTGCAAGGGAAAACATCCAATTATGACACCGATGTTTTTACACCACTAATTGAGAAAGTGGAACAAATTACAGGATTAAAATATACTTCGAACGAAGTTAAAAACATAAGCGAAGAACAAAACAAAATCAACATTGCTATTCGAGTTGTGGTTGATCATATCAGAGCGGTTGCTTTCGCGATTGCGGATGGACAATTGCCTTCGAACACAGGAGCAGGTTATGTGATTCGTAGAATTTTGCGTCGTGCGATTCGTTACGGATTTACTTTTTTGAATACGAAAGATCCGTTTATTTATGAATTGGTTGCTGTTTTAGCAAATCAAATGGGTGAGTTTTTTCCAGAGATTAAAAAACAACAAACTTTGGTTACGAATGTGATTCGGGAAGAAGAAGATTCATTTTTGAGAACTTTACATATTGGAATTAATAAATTAGAATCACATATTGAAACATTTGAGTTAATGTTCAATAATGGACAAATGATTAACCAACCTCCGAGAATTGTAATTGGTAGTATTGCATTTGAATTATATGATACATTTGGATTCCCATTAGATTTAACACAATTGATTGCTAAAGAATATGGCTGGTTAGTAGATATTGAAGCCTTTAATTTAGAATTGCAAGCACAAAAAGCCCGTTCACGTGCTGCATCGGAAGTAACTACAGATGATTGGAAAGTTTTAATCGATGGAAATGTAGAAACATTCGTAGGTTATGATCAAACGGAAAATGAAGTGAAAATCACGCGAATTCGTAAAGTAGATTCAAAAAAAGACGGCATTTTATACCAAATCGTTTTAGATAACACACCATTTTATCCCGAAGGTGGTGGACAAGTGGGCGATAAAGGAACTTTAATTTCAGCAAATGAAACCATTGAAATTATTGACACCAAAAAAGAAAATAACTTGATTTTGCATTTTACGAAACAACTTCCGGAAAATGTGGAAGCTAGTTTTGTAGCGAAAGTGAATACCGATTTACGTACATCAACTTCCAAAAATCATTCAGCAACACATTTGATGCATTTGGCTTTGCGAACTATTTTAGGAACTCACGTGGAGCAAAAAGGTTCGCTGGTGAATCCGAATTATTTGCGTTTTGACTTTTCGCATTTTTCGAAAGTTTCGGATGAAGAAATCAAGCAAGTAGAAGATTTCGTAAACCAACGAATCGAAGAGCAATTACAACTAGTTGAACACCGAAATATTCCGATTCAGCAAGCAATGGAACAAGGTGCAATGGCTTTGTTTGGCGAAAAATACGGCGATTCAGTTCGTATGATTGAATTTGGCGACAGCAAAGAATTATGTGGTGGAATCCATGTGAAAAACACAGCAGACATTTGGCATTTCAAGATTATTTCTGAAGGTACTGTGGCTGCCGGAATTCGTCGAATTGAAGCGATTACAGGTGATGCAGTGAAAGATTTCTATAAAAATCAAGAGAACACGTTAGCAGAGCTAAAAGAAACGTTGAAAAATCCGCAAGATATTTTAAAATCAGTTGCTTCATTACAAGATGATAATGCCAAATTGAAAAAGCAAATTGAGCAATTGTTACGTGAAAAGGCAAAAAACTTAAAAGGCGAATTAGCATCTGAACTACAAGAAATTAACGGCATTAAATTCCTAGCCAAACAAGTCGATTTGAATCCGGAAGGGGCAAAAGATTTGGCATATGAATTAGGTAATTTAGGTGATAATTTATTTTTAGTGTTGGCTACAGCCGAGGATAATAAACCGATGTTGACCTGTTATATCTCCAAAGAATTAGTTGCTTCCCACAATTTAAATGCCGGACAAGTTGTTCGTGAATTAGGAAAATATATCCAAGGCGGCGGCGGCGGACAACCTTTCTTTGCAACAGCCGGTGGTAAAAATGTAGATGGAATTAAAGAGGCGTTGGAGAAAGCGGTTGAATTTATTAAGTAATTTCTATGAAATTTAAAATTTTGTTTTTTTTAGTTTTCATATTTGTTTCTTGTTCTTCAGATGATGAACAAGAAGCAATGAATGAAGATAATCTTCTGTTGAAAAAAATGATTGTTACATCAAGTGATAATTCAGTTTTGACTTATAATTATGAATACAATGGCAGAAAAATAGTGAAGATTTCTCTTTCGGATGGTTCAAGTACAAGATATTATTATCAAGGAAATTTAATTATAAAAGTGGTTGAATATAATTCAACAAATTCAAATCCAAGTAGTGAATTAGTAAATGAATATGATTCAAATGAGAGAATTGTACGAACTTATTACACTGATTTCCTTAATAATGTTTCTTCTGAAACAGAATATAGTTACGATCAAGATTTAGTTATTAGTTATACATCCAACCAAACTAATAACACAAATCAATCAACTAGCGTTTACTCAGGGTTTTTATATAAAAATGCACAGGGAGAGATTATACAACATGAGCGTTATTTTGAAGGTAATTTATTTTATATTTTTTATTTTTCCCACGATACAAAGAATAGCACTTTTAAAAATGTCACAGGCTTCAATAAATTGTTAACTACTATTGAAATTGGAAAATACAATAATGTGCTAGGAAGATATGATGAATCTATGCAAGATGATTTTTTAGAAGTTTATACGTTTGACTATGAATATAATGAATTCAATTTTCCTGTTTCGGCAGTAAAAACTCATTACTTTTCTACTATTAGTACAATTGAATATTTTTATAATTAATCAAAGTATTTCTAATATAAAAATGAACTTCCGAACACCAATCAACATTCCTAAAAGCAATCATCCTATCGATTATTATTCGAAAGTGGTGACAGTTGGTTCGTGTTTTTCAGAAAATATCAGTACTAAATTAGATCAGTATAAATTTCAATATTATAACAATCCATTTGGGATACTTTTTCAGCCGGATGCCATTGAAAATGTATTGTTACGTGCTGTAGAAATGCAATTGTTTACCGAAGCCGATTTATTTTTTGAAAATGAATTGTGGCATTGTTTTGAAGTACATTCCGAGTTGAACAATCCCGACAAAGACGATATGCTCATCAATTTGAATGGCATTCTAACGTATTTAAACGGACAACTTCAAGCCTGTACACATTTGATCATTACGTTGGGAACTGCTTGGACCTATCGTTTTTCGCATACGCAAAAAAGAGTCGCCAATTGTCATAAAATACCACAAAGTAACTTTACAAAAGAATTATTATCAGTTGATGAAATTGTATCTTCTCTCAATAACATTCAATCTAAATTAACCGAATTCAATCCGGAAATAAAGTTTATTTTCACTGTTTCACCCGTTCGTCATTTAAAGGATGGTTTTGTAGAAAATCAACTCAGTAAAGCACATTTAATTGCGGCTATACATCAAGTGCTGCAAGTTCCCCCTTCGGGGGCGGAGGGGGCTTATTTCCCAAGCTATGAAATGATGATGGATGATTTACGAGATTATCGTTTCTATTCCGAAGATATGTTGCATCCAAATCAAACGGCAGTTGATTACATTTGGAAGCATTTTGTAGAATCGCATATTTCGTACCATGTTTTTCCAATCATGACCGAAATTGAAAGCATTCAAAAAGGATTACTGCATCGACCTTTTAATCCAAACACAGAACAACACCAGCTTTTTGTTCAAAAATTACATGAACGAATCGAGCAACTTCAAGAAAAATATCCTTTTTTGAACTTGAGTTAATTTTTCGAATTCCCTTGGTTTTTTATTGCTTTTAGCGATCAATCTCATTCACAATTTAGCGAGTTATTTTCAAAATACGGCATTTGCCTTATTTTTTTGTTTTTCATTTTACAAGATGTTTGTATCATTCAATTTTAAATCATCTACTAATGAAAACAACTGTTAGAATAGTTTTACTTTTTGTGTTTTTCTATAATTTTTCACTTATTCATGCTCAGGGATTAGGTGAGTTTAAACCAAGCACCCAAGATTATGGTACAGGAAAATTAAAAAAGAACGCTAAACGAATTTACATTGCCAGTTTTAATGTGAATTTTGAGGTATACAAAGAAGCAATTAATTACAAAGCATCCGGGGGATTTGGGGGCAACGTTAAAGGTGAAGCAATGGCAAGAGGAGCAATTGGATTAAATGGTTTGCTTCAAGAAGATATTCAAGCAAAAACAAACCAGCTTTATAACGAGTTTGTTGCCGATTTAAAGTCAAAAGGTTTTGAAATTATATCTCCGGAAGTAGCTTCAAAAACAACTACTTATGAAGGTTGGGAACAAGAAACAGGACCATATGTTGTAGAATCAGGAATGCCAGGTGTCATGACAGCTGTGCCGGAAGGATATACTTTCTTTTATAAAAAAGAAGATAGTAAAGGCAAAAAGAAAAAAGGAACTTTTGGAGGAGCTTTTGTGCCTCAGAAATTATCCAACGAATTGGATGATGCTGTTATAGCCGATGTGGATTTGTTCTTTATGTATTCTGAAGACGGAGACGATTGGTTGCGTGGAAACGGTGCTCAGGTTAAAATGTTTACCAACTTCAGATTGATTAATACGCACTATGTTTCTGCACCAAAAGAAAATAAAGTGATTGGTTTAAAAGGGGCTCAAACTTTTGATCATATTCAGTCGAAAGTTATGTTTACGCAAGGCAAAATTGGAATGGGAGCCGAAACACAATATACAGGATCTTTAAAAACCCCTCTTGAAATTGACGGTGTAATTAAAAAAGAGAAAATGGTGGTTTATTCAAAACAAGGATCGGCAACGGTAACTTCTATCACTCCCATTGTTATTGTAGGTCCAAGTTATAGCGAAAATACCAAATGGTTGGATGTTGATTCTCAAAAATACGCCTTAGGATTGTATAATGCAGGCAGCAAAATGTTGAAACACCACACATCCGAATTTCTAAGTAACTACTAATAAAACTAAAAAATACGACATTTGCCTTATTGAAAGCAACTTAAATTAGTACCAATTTTGACTCAAATTATTTAACCAATTAAATACAAACAATTATGAAAACAATTAAATTTATCTGTGCGTGCTTTTTAGTAACAACATCTATTTTTTTAACGTCATGTAGTAGTGATGATGATGGCGGAGGTGGAGGTAGTGCAGCGGCAGGAACAATTACTGCAAAAGTTGATGGGTCTTGGGTAACAAGTATGGAAATGACAACGTTTGCTTATCAAGTAGGATCTATGCTTTCAATTCAAGGAAATACAGGAGGTACTTCTAGCAAAGCGTTTGTTTTTAATATTACAACTTTTGACGGTGTAGGAACCTATGATATTGGAGGAACTTTAGGTTTAGGACAAGCAAATGCAAGTTACACTGAAATTACAGTTGATATCTCTAACCCAGCTGCTTTTGAATCAAAAATTTGGTCTGCTCCTTATGAAGGTGGCGACAAAGTGGGTGAAATAAAAATTTCTGAAATTACCGATACGCACATCAAAGGTACTTTTAGTTATTCGGCAAAAAACACGGATGATGGAAGTATGAAAGAAGTAACAGAAGGTTCTTTTAATGTAGAATTTGAATAAATTTTTTTAGTGGTTTTTTATACTTCCCAATCGAAATCTGCTTTGTTTGGGAAGTTTTAATTCTCTTTTAAATTATAATTAATTTTAGATGTATATGAAAGTAGTAGTAAGTATCATAATCTGTTTGGTGTTCTCTTTAATAGTAAAAGGACAAGAATTCGCAACCAAAGACTTTTCTAAAAATTATATTCAAATGGATAGTAAAAATCCTTTTGGAAAGTCTAACAAAATTTGTTTTATTGGTGCAAATGTGACGTTAAAAACAATGGAATACCAACGTAAGGGTTCACTTAATAAAAACAGTAGAGACCATATTGACCGTTTTGCATCCATTATTGACGGAATTACGTCTGATGACGTTCAAGAGTTAGCTGATTATTTTAAATCGACTTTAGAAAACCATTTTTCAAAGATAGGCTATACAATTATTGATCCATCAACAGTTGAAAATCAAGATGAGTATAAAAAATTACTTGCAAAAGAAACAAGTGTAAATGCAGGTGAATTTTTTAGTCAAATGGAAGCCGGTCAGGAATGGGGTGCTGCTGTAACATTTGCAGCGGGAAAAAAACCTATTTTTAAATATCCTAAAATGGCTATGGGGGCTCATACAAAATTAGCATCTAAAAACGATGCTATTATGGTTAATCTATCTGTGCTTTTAGAACCTTTTTTAGTGAATTGGGATAAGAAATTTGTTTCTAAATTCTATGATTCAGAAGAATATAAGCACACTTTTTCATTTGATCCTATTGCCCAAGTAAGTCATTTTTCAAACCTATTTACTTATGATTTACCTATGAATATAGTATCGCCAAATTGGGGAGCTTTGTCTTTTGATCCGATGGCTTACATTGCTAAAAGCAAAATAAAGTATCAATCGGCAAATGATTATGTAAAGGAAATAAAAAAAGGTTCTCCGAGTGGAGAAATAACTTATAAAGAGCAACAAGGACTCATGCTTTATACCGTTACAGTTGACAGAGATTTATTTCTAGATGCCATGAAAAAAACACTTGATGCTTATGCTTTTCAGTTAGCAGAATATGCAAAGAGCAAAAAATAAGAGTAATGTCAAGTTATAATTTCCCAATCGTAATCTGCTCGATTGGGAATTTTTTTTATACGGCATTTGTCGTATTGTTTCACAATGTTAATTAACCGAATTTTGTTCTATCCCAACAAAGTAAAAAGATGAAAACAATCAAAACATTACGAATCGTGCTACTGCTTTATTTTATGATATTTGTAGTTTTATTGCTCAATTTAATCGTTGTTTTAAAGTAGTTTAATTACTTAAAATCAATAATAAGCAGACATTTTTTTGTTAGCTTAAAAACAAAAGATTAAATTTGAATAGTTCCAAAATTCAAACAGGATGACAATAAAACGAATAGCAGTTATTTTTTGCAGCTTATTTTTTATGCAAATTTTTGGTCAGGTAAAGGAGCATAAAACAATTGACAGTTTGAATGCAAAAGCAATGGAACTATATGTTTCCAGTACAAACAAGGCAATGGAGCTACTAGGCAAAGCTGAAAAAATTGCCAAAGCAGAAAAACTAGATGAGTCGCTAGGCTATACTTTTAATAATTTAGCAATTGTTTACCGAGCCAAAGGTGAATATGTTAAATCAAAACAACTCTCTCTGGAAGCACTTTCTTTGGTTAAAGGCAATTCGGTAAAAGCTTCTACTTTAAATAATATTGGAGCATGTAATCGTTCTTTAGGTTTGTATGAGGAGAGTCTAAAAAACTATTTGGAAGCATTAAAGATTTATGAAGCTACAAATGATTTAAAAGAACAAGGTATTGTAAACAATAATATTGGAATGATTTACAGTGCTTTAGCAATGTATGAGAAAGCAAAAACTTACCAAAACAAAGCATTGTCAGTTTATAAAAAGCTAAACTATAAAAAAGGATTATCTGAAGTTTATAATAATATTGCTATCGCTTTAGCAAATCAAGATAGCCTACAAAAATCATTACTTTATTTCAAATTTTCATTAAAAATAGAAGAAGAATTAAAAGACAAAAAAGGAATTGCCGAATCAATTAATAATGTAGGAGGTGTATACCATTATTTAGGCAAAACTGATTCTGCTTTATATTATTACAAAAAATCGGCAGAAATAGAACGATCAATTCAAAATTTTTCTGGTGTTGCATCCAGTTATAACAACATTGCCCAATTGATGCTCGAAGAAGGAAAACCACTTTTAGCCAAAAGTTATATAGATAGTTCTTATGCCTATTCCAAAAAGTCAAAAGTAGCCGAAAGTTTATTGGAATCGATTCAGAATTATGCCTATTATTTTGAAACAATTAATGATTTTAAAAATGCAAATCTTTATAATAAGAAGTACTTTACCATGAGTGATAGTATTATGAAAAGTTCAAATCTAAAAACGTTGCATGAATTAGAAGTTAAATACCAAACCGCCAAAAAAGATACAGAAATAGCTCAAAACAGAGCAGAATTAGCCGAAAATGAATTAAAAATAAAACAAAAAAACACCATCATTTTTGGTTCATTAGGATTTGCTTTCGTACTGGGATTGCTGGGTTATCTTTTATACAATCAACAAAAAATTAAGAATAATCAACTTGTCAAAGAATCCGAGCTCAAAGAAGCTCTCGTTAAAATTGAAACCCAAAACAAACTACAAGAACAACGATTGCAAATTTCCAGAGATTTGCACGACAACATTGGTTCGCAACTCACATTCATTATTTCTTCGATTGATAATTTGAAGTATTTTGATGTGGCCAAAGAAAAATTAGTTTCCAAATTTGACAATATCAGTGGCTTCACCAAAAACACGATTACCGAACTGCGTGATACCATTTGGGCAATGAACAAAAATGCTATTTCTGTGGAAGATTTACAAATCAGAATCACCAATTTTATAGATAATGCTCAATTGGCTACGCACGGAATTTCATTTGATTTTTCAATCGAAGAAAGCGTTAATGCGTCACACGAATTTTCATCCATCGAAGGAATGAATATTTATAGAATCATTCAAGAAGCAGTGAATAACGCTGTAAAATATGCTAACGCATCACAAATTAAAATTCTACTGAAACAAGAAAACAACAAAATGATTTTTTCGATTACTGACAACGGAATTGGTTTTTCAGAATCAGAAATTGAACTCGGAAATGGTTTGAATAATATGAAAAAGAGAGCATTAGAATTGAATGCTGATTTAAAAATCATCTCCGAAAAAGAAAAAGGAACCATTATTTTAATTGAAAAAGAAATTGCGTAGAATAAGGCAATTGCCGTATGGAATTCAGTTTTGTTTTTTGCTAAATTTGAGTTCAATCAAAAAATGAAATTTTATGAATCAATCACTTATCATCCTATTTATTTTGATAAATCTGTTTTTGATTTTATTTTTCAAACGGAAGAATAATGAAAAAGAAAAAGAACATCTTTACCGTGTTTTTTGCATTCAGGATCAATTGCATTCAGAAAAAAATAAAAAAGATAAAATGAATGATTCCATCAATAATTTAGCCGAATTAGAAGAAACTACGCAACGAAAACTAAACGCCATTCAATTGAAACTGGAATTTTTACATCTGTTTAGTAAAACTAATTTATAAGAAAAATGAATATCAAACTCGCCATAATTGATGACAATAGTTTTTTAATCAAAGCCATTCGGGAAAAATTATCTTTTTTCGAAGATATTCAAATCAAATTTTCTGCACTAAACGGAGCTGAATTATTAACCAAATTAGGCGAGAATCACAACCTTGATGTTTTATTGATGGATATCGAAATGCCGGTTCTCAACGGAATCGAAGCAACAGCCATCATCAAACAAAAATATCCTCAAATTAAAGTCATTATGCTGACCGCTTTTGATAATGATGAAAATATTTTCAACGCTATTAAGGCTGGAGCCGATGGTTATTTGCTCAAAGAAGTCAATCCAACCGATTTGCACCAAGGAATTATTGAAACGTTAAATGGCGGAGCAGCTATGAATCCGTCAATTGCTTTAAAAACCTTAAAATTACTGCGAAATCCAATCGATTTTGATGCTAAAACGGAAGAAGAAGAAATCAAACTTTCTATCCGTGAAATCGAAGTATTGGAACAACTTTCAAAAGGATTAAATTACAACCAAATTGCAGATAATTTGATACTTTCGCCATCAACCGTCCGAAAACACATCGAAAATATTTATACAAAACTGCAAGTTCACAATAAATTGGAAGCCATTCAAAAAGCCAAATCGAATAAGTTGATTTAAATTTTTATCTTCGTATAAATTTATATGCGATGGCTACACGAAGAAATCAATCCACAGAAACCCAACTTAAAAACATATTAGTTCCCATTATTCAAGCGATTGGACGATCGGGAAAATTGATTTATATCATCATTATTGGTGTTTTGTTGTATCTCGGTTATCAATATTTTACCAAAGAAAAAGATTCTTCTACCATCGAATACAATTCCGCTTTAATCGAAAAACAACTGCGAAATGTCTCCAAATTAGTTGTTACCGAAGGAACGTATTCGCAAGTAATGACATACAAAGATCAAAAGAAATATTTCATGGATATGGTTTCTTTTGAAAAGAAAGCCTTAATGGTTGTCAATGCCGAAGTGACGGTTTCTTACGATTTGAGCAAAATTAAATATGATATCAACGAAACGACCAAAACCATTTCCATCACAAATATTCCCGAAGCCGAAATGAAAATCAATCCCGATATTCATTTTTATAGTATTGACGAAAGTACATTTAACCCTTTTGGAACAGCCGATTACAATAAAATCAACAAAAAAGTAAAAGCCGAAATAGCCAAAAAAATGGAGAAATCAAAACTTAAAACCAATGCCGAAAATCGATTAATCAGCGAACTTTCCAAAATATTAATTCTAACCAACACAATGGGTTGGAAGTTGGAATACAATGGCGAAACCGTTTTGACACAAACCGGTTTATCCAAAAAAATTAAAACCTAATTGTTATATTTTTCGTTCCAAACTTTGCCATCCGCCACCATTCATCGATTCAATGCCGTGGTTTTTTAAAATCGAATTGGCTTGACTGCTTCGCATTCCACTTTGGCAACAAACAATTACCGGTTTATTCATTTTTTTAATTTCTTCAATCTTTGTAGAAATTGTATTTAACGGAATATTTTTCGAACCCTTAATATTTCCTTGCTGAAATTCACCAACCGTTCGCACATCAATAATCACAGCACCTTTTTCCATAAAATCGTCCACACTTTCCTGTTTTCCACCCAAACCCAACATACTCAATAATCCCATATTTTCTATTTTTTAATTTTCAAATTTTTCAAATTTCTTAAATCCCTGTTCTAAAAACTTAATGCACCTTAATTTCTTAATGGTTCAAAAAATCAAAATGTTTTTAATTTTTCAAATTTCCTAAATCCGTGTTCTTTCGAATTTACGCCACAAAAATAACAACAATCCCAAAACCATTCCGTAACAAAAGTTACCCAATCCAAAAAAATCTTTATATTTGAAATTCTATGAAGATTACCGATCGAAAAACCGAAATCATTTCCGTTTCTGCACAACTTTTCAAAGAAAAAGGATACAGTGCCGTGACGATGCGAGATATTGCTCAGGCGATGAATATCAAGGCAGCAAGCTTGTATAATCACATCAAATCCAAACAAGAAATCCTGGTTTTAATCATTATCGAAATAGCAGAAGAATTCACGAATGTGATGAACGAAATTGTGTCGGCCGACATTTCTTCCATCCAAAAAATCGAAAAAGTAATTCAATTACACATTGACATTACATTGCGAAATTCCGATGCACTAGCTTGCCTAAACAACGATTGGATGCATTTAACCGACAACGAATTGCATTATTTCATCAAAATGAGGGAAGAATACGAACAAAATTTCCGCGAAATTGTCAAAAAAGGAATTCAAACCAAAGAACTACAAAACATCAATCCCGAAGTTATTGTTTTTTCAACACTTTCAACGCTTCGCACACTTTACCTTTGGTACAATAATTCTAAAAACCTAAACGAAACTACGCTTAGAAAAAATATGACTCAAGTACTTCTAAAAGGTATCGTGTAAGTCATTTATCGTTAACTTTGTTAATCATTTTCAAATCTTTATCTTTTTTTCAAACGTTTTCGTAACTTTAAAAAATAATCATTAAATTTGCATAGTAAACTAACAATTGTTAGTTTTAATTTTTACGATTTATGGCAAAATTTCACAGCATAAAAGTGGCCGATATCTACAAGGAAACAAAAGATTGTTCCGTCATTACGTTAGATATTCCACAAGAATTACAAACCGATTTTCAATTCACACAAGGCCAACATTTAACGTTGCGGGCCTTGATTGACGGTCAAGATGTGCGTCGTTCCTATTCATTATGTTCCAGTCCAACGGAGAAAAAATGGAGAGTTGCTGTCAAAAAAATCAGCCAAGGTTTGTTTTCCAGTTATGTCAACGAAAAATTAAAAAAAGGAGATAGTTTGGATGTTATGTCGCCTAGCGGAACATTTTTTACCCAAATTAATCCAACCCAAACCAAAAATTACATTGCTTTTGCGGCAGGAAGTGGTATCACACCAATTTTGTCCATCATCAAAACACATTTGGCACTCGAACCCAACGCTACTTTCAAACTTTTTTATTTAAACCGAACCGTAAAATCCATCGTGTTTAAAGAAGAAATCGAACAATTAAAAAACACCTATTTCAACCGATTTGAAATTTTCCATTTTTTAACCAAAGAACATCGTCCGGCAGAACTTTTCAACGGCCGATTTTCTTCAGAAAAAATGAAAATCATTACTAACAAAATCATTCATATTCCGTCAATCGACGAATGCTTCATTTGCGGACCCGAAGATATGATTCATTTGTTAAAAGACGAGTTGGTCGAAGCCGGTTTGCCCAAAGAAAAAATACATTTCGAACTGTTTACCAGCGGAATTACTGAAGAAGATAAACAGCGAATCAATAAAATTATAGAGAAAAAAGTCGAAGGAACCGAAGTCACCATCATCGATGGCGGAAAAGAATTTCACTTTGATATGGATGATGATTTCGACAACATTCTCGACGGAGCTTTAGCAGCCGGTGCCGATCTTCCGTTTGCCTGCAAAGGCGGCGTTTGCAGCACCTGTAAGTGCAAAGTCATTGAAGGAACCGTCGAAATGAAGGTCAATTACGCACTCGATCAAAACGAAGTTGATAAAGGATTGGTACTCAGTTGTCAAGCCGTTCCAACTTCCAAAAAAGTCGTAATCGATTTTGGCGTTTAAAATTTTTAGAAGCGAATGGTTCGGGCTTTTTCAGTAAACCATATTCCCGCTTTCCGTTGCAATCTCGCCAAAAAAGGCGAGGATTTCCACTCCAATCGGGGCTAAAAAGGAAACCATAAAAACGAAAGTGCCAAAAACAAAAAACTTATTTGAACTTATATGACTTATATGGTTCAAAAAAAGTAAAGATTAAAAAATAAAAAGTCAAGTCACATAAGACAAAAACTTAAATGAACTAAAAAAAATTACTTGAACTTATATGACTTATATGGTTCAAAAAAAGTAAAGATTAAAAAATTTAAAGTCAAGTCACATAAGACAAAAGCTTAAATGAACTAAAAAAAACTTACTAGAACTTATACGACTTATATGGTTTAAAAAAAGTAAAGATTAAAAAATAAAAAGTCAAGTCACATAAGACAAAAACTTAAATGAACTAAAAAACTTACTAGAACTTATACGACTTATATGGTTTAAAAAAAGTAAAGATTAAAAAATAAAAAGTCAAGTCATATAAGACAAAAACTTAAATGAACTAAAAAAACTTACTTGAACTTATATGACTTATATGGTTCAAAAAAAAGTAAAGATTAAAAAATAAAAAGTCAAGTCACATAAGACAAAAACTTAAATGAACTAAAAAACTTACTTGAACTTATATGACTTATATGGTTCAAAAAGCAAAAAAATAAATTTTAATTGTTAGCCAAAAACTAACCACTAAAAAATTAAAAGCTATGTCAGAACACGAAGTAAAAAACCTAGAAGCAATATTTGACGCAAAAATTGCCCGCGACGAAAAAATCGAGCCCAAAGATTGGATGCCTGAAAAATACCGTCAAACACACATTCGTCAAATTTCGCAACACGCACATTCCGAAATTGTCGGTATGCTACCCGAAGGAAATTGGATAACCCGAGCACCATCTTTAAAAAGAAAAGTAGCCTTGTTAGCCAAAATTCAAGACGAAGCCGGACACGGTTTATACCTATATTCCGCTTGCGAAACACTCGGAATTTCCCGCGAAGAATTATACGAACAACTCCATTCCGGAAAAGCAAAATATTCAAGTATCTTCAACTATCCAACACTAACGTGGGCAGATATGGGAGCCATTGGATGGTTGGTAGATGGTGCAGCAATCATCAATCAAGTGCCATTAACCACAACATCATTCGGACCTTATGCCCGTGCGATGGTGCGAGTGTGTAAAGAAGAAAGTTTCCATCAACGACAAGGTTTTCAAATTATGATGACGTTGGCAAACGGAACGCCGGAACAAAAAGAAATGGCACAAGACGCACTCAATCGCTGGTGGTTTCCTGCATTAATGATGTTAGGGCCAACCGACGATGCTTCCGTTCACACCGAACAATCCATGAAATGGAAGTTAAAACGCAAAACGAATGACGAACTACGCCAGCAATTTGTAGATCAAACCGTTCCGCAAGCCGATATGATTGGTTTAACCATTCCGGATCCAACTTTAAAATTCAACGAAGAAACCAAACATTACGAATTTGGCGAACTCGATTGGGATGAATTCTGGCAAGTAGTTAAAGGTCACGGACCCTGCAACAAAGAACGAATCGCCGCCCGAAAAAACGCTTGGGAAAACGGAAAATGGGTACGTGATGCCGCTATGGCTTACGCCGAAAAACAAGAAAATAAAGTAGTAAAAGAAGCAATATAAACTCCGTTGTCTGTTACCCGTTATCTGTTTTAAACCGACAACCAACAACCGACAACCGACAACTGAAACACTATGAAAAACTGGCCTCTTTGGGAAGTATTTATACGAAGTAAAAACGGATTAGAGCACCGCCACTGCGGAAGCCTTCACGCAAGTGATGCAACAATGGCACTTGAAAATGCTCGCGATGTGTACACACGAAGAATGGAAGGCGTGAGCATTTGGGTCGTTCCATCAGCACAAATCACCGCTTCCAATCCGGAAGACAGTGCAGAGCTTTTTGAACCCGCAAAAGACAAAGCCTATCGTCATCCAACTTTTTACGAACTTCCCGACGAATTAAAACATATGTAAAATCAAAGCTTTTAAACTTATATGAACTTAATTGACTTATATGGTTTAAATTTTTAATGTTTTAGATTGTAAAATAAAAAAATATGAATAACAATTTAGTTCAATATATTTTCAGCATAGCCGACAATTCATTGATTTTAGGTCAACGTCTTGGTGAACTTTGCGGTCACGGACCAAGTCTGGAAACCGACATTGCAATGACCAACATTTCCCTTGATTTATTCGGTCAAGTACGAAGTTACTATCAATATGCCGCTAAACTAATTGGTAACGATGAAACGGAAGACACAATCGCTTTTCTTCGAAAAGAACGAGATTACAAAAACGTCCTTTTGGTAGAACAACCCAATCGTGATTTTGCCTATTCCATCGGCCGACAATTTTTATTTGATGTGTATCATTTATTGTTGCTGCAAGAATTGCAGAATAGTTCTGATGCAACATTATCGGCAATAGCAAAAAAAAGCATCAAAGAAGTTTCCTATCACACAAGATTTTCATCCGACTGGATCAGAAGATTAGGCGACGGAACTGAAGAAAGTCACAACCGAATCCAAACTGCCCTTAATGATTTATGGGTTTTTACAGATGAACTATTTCTTCAAACCGATGCTGAAAAAGCAATGGTTTCAGAAGGTATTGGAGTTGATGTGAGTCAGTTGAAAGAGGCTTTTTATAAAAAAGTAAATACCATTTTAGAAGAATCAACATTGCAAACACCAACCATTGAATATTTCCAAAAAGGAGGAAAACAAGGCATTCATAGCGAACATATGGGTTATATTCTAACCGAATTACAATATATGCAACGTACGTATCCAAATATGACTTGGTAAAAACTTAGTGACCTTTTAGTAAAACCTTTGTGTTCTTTGCGGTTAAATAAAATGACAGAACAAATCCAGCATATCGACCAAAAACTATTCGAAATCCTCGAAACTGTTTCCGATCCGGAAATTCCGGTTCTATCGATAATGGAAATGGGTGTCGTTCGTTCTGCCAAATTACAAAACGGAATCGTCAACGTTCAAATTACACCAACCTACAGCGGTTGTCCAGCAATGGATGTAATTGGAGATGATATTATCAAAGCATTCCAAGAAAAAGGATTAGAAGCCAAAGTAGAACTAGTACTTTCTCCGGCTTGGACAACCGATTGGATTACCCCAAAAGGAAGATTAGCTTTAGAAAAATACGGAATCGCTTCGCCATTAAACGAAACAGCAGACAAAGAAGCATTATTAGGAAATAAAAAGTTAGTAAAATGTCCACAATGTGGTTCATTCAATACCAAATTAGTCAGTCAATTCGGTTCAACTGCCTGCAAAGCATTTTTTCAATGCGAAGATTGTTTAGAACCTTTTGACTATTTCAAATGTTTAAAATAGAAACCCATCAAAGTTTTTGCGACTCTGCTCCCGATAGCTATCGGGATTGCGAAAAAAGAAAATTAAAATATGACCAATTCAATCGAATTTAAAATAAACAACAAAGTAGCCTTCATCTCACTGAACAGACCGGACGTGTTCAATAGTTTCAACCGTGAAATGGCTTTGTCATTGCAAAAAATAGTAACGGATTGTTCAACTGATAATTCTGTTCGAGCCATCGTCATTACCGGAAACGGAAAAGCCTTTTGTGCCGGACAAGATTTAAAAGAAGTCACTGATCCGGATTTAAATCCCGGTTTCAGAAAAATTCTGGAAGAACATTATAACCCAATCATTCAAAAAATCAGAACGATTGAAAAACCAATTATTGCTGCGGTTAATGGCGTTGCTGCCGGAGCCGGAGCAAACATTGCTTTAGCTTGTGATATTGTTTTGGCTTCTGAAAATGCTTCCTTCATTCAAGCGTTCAGCAAAATAGGATTAATTCCGGATAGTGCCGGAACATTTTTTTTACCACGATTAATCGGATTTCAAAAAGCTTCCGCTTTAATGATGTTAGCCGACAAAGTTTCCGCCGTTGAAGCAGAGAAATTAGGAATGGTTTACAAAGTAATTTCTCCTGAATCATTTTTAGAAGAAGTAACAAAAATAGCCGAAACTCTAGCAGAAATGCCAACCAAAGCCATCGGTTTAACTAAAAGATTATTAAATCAATCAATGACAAATAATTTAGAACAGCAATTAGCATCAGAATCAGATTTGCAAATTGAAGCCAGTTCATCCAACGATTACAAAGAAGGTGTTACCGCTTTTGTAGAAAAAAGAAAACCCGAATTTAATGGAAACTAATTTGAAAATAGCAGTTATCGGTTCAGGCACCATGGGAAGCGGCATCGCACAAGTAGCTGCTACAGCCGGTTGCGAAGTCCACCTTTACGACACCAATCACACCGTGTTGGAAAAGAGTAAAATCAACCTTGAAAACACCTTGACAAAATTAGTTGAAAAGTCAAAAATTGATGAAACTGAAAAAAACAGAATCATCAACAATATTTCTTACGCAACCACATTTGCTGAATTATCTCATTCCGATTTAGTCATCGAAGCCATAGTTGAAAATTTAGACATCAAAAGAAAACTATTCTCCGAATTAGAAAATTACGTTTCACCAGAAACAATTTTGGCATCCAATACATCCTCATTATCAATCGCTTCCATCGCCGCATCTTGTCAAAAACCGGAACGTGTAATCGGAATTCATTTTTTCAATCCTGCTCCGTTAATGCAATTGGTTGAAGTAATTCCCGCAATTCAAACTAGTCAAGAAGTAGTAAAACAAACTGTTCAAACCATCACCGATTGGAAAAAAGTCGTTGCCATTGCAAAAGATACACCCGGATTTATTGTCAATCGTGTGGCTCGACCTTTTTACAGCGAAGCACTCCGAATTTATGAAGAAGGAAAAGCTGATTTCGCCACCATCGACTGGGCAATTAAAACCATCGGCGGCTTCCGAATGGGACCATTTGAATTAATGGATTTCATCGGAAACGATGTCAATTACACCGTAACAGAAACTGTTTTCACCGCTTTTTATTTCGACCCACGATACAAACCTTCTTTCACACAAAAGCGACTTTCTGAAGCTGGTTTCTTCGGAAGAAAATCAGGAAGAGGTTTCTATAATTACAATTCAGAATTACCACAGCCAACCGAAGATAATCAATTAGGACAATACATCGTTGACAGAATTTTAGTGATGCTGATCAACGAAGCAGCCGAAGCTTATTTTTTAAACATTGCTTCCGCCAAAGACATCGACAATGCAATGACCAAAGGAGTCAATTACCCAAAAGGATTACTCGCTTGGGCAGACGAAAAAGGAATCAATTGGTGTGTTAAAAAAATGGACGAACTCTATGAAGAATACCATGAAGACCGCTACCGTTGCAGTCCGATTTTAAGAAAAATGAACAAAGAAAATACAAGATTTTATTAACCCAATATAGTCACACCCAGTCTCCCTCTCCTTTGGAGAGGGTCGGGGAGAGGAAAAATGAAACCAACCGAAATCATAAATAAAATGTTTCAAAACGATGCCTTCAGTCAATGGCTTGGCATCGCCGTAGAAGAAGTTTCCGAAGGAAAATGTATTTTATCTATGACAATCCGCAAAGAAATGACCAACGGTTTCGGCATCGCTCACGGCGGAATCACGTATTCATTGGCCGACAGTGCTTTGGCTTTTGCCGCCAATTCACACGGTCGTCAATCAGTGAGCATCGACACCTCGATAAATCACATTGAAGCATTGAAAGAAGGCGATAAAATCATTGCCATCGCCACCGAAAATGCTCTAAAAAATAAATTTGGGTTTTATACCATCGAAATAAAAAAAGAAGAAAAAACAGTCGCACTTTTCAAAGGAACCGTGTTCCGAAGTGAAAAAGAGTGGGAATAATATAAAATAATTAGAAGCGAATGGCTCGGGCTTTTTCAGTAAACCATATTCCCGCTTTCGCCTTTAGTCCCGTTTAAAAAACGGGAGCTACCGGCTCAATCGGGGCTAAAGAGCCAACCATAAAAGAGTAAAATATAAGACAAAGTTCAGTTCCACCCGACAACAGTCATCAGACAACGGAGAACCGACAACAGAAAACAATATGGAAGCATACATCATAGACGGAGTTCGCACTCCAATCGGAAGTTATCAAGGAACCTTATCAGCCGTTCGCCCGGATGATCTAGGAGCTTTGGTCATCAAAACCGTAGTAGAAAAAAATCCAAACATTCCAAAAGAAGCTTATGACGATGTCATTATGGGTTGTGCAAACCAAGCCGGAGAAGACAACCGAAATGTAGCCAGAATGTCGCTATTATTAGCCGGATTACCGCATTCAGTTCCGGGTGAAACCGTAAACCGTTTGTGCAGTTCCGGATTATCAGCTATCATTCACGCCAACAGAGCAATAAAAGCCGGAGACGGACACATTTTCATTGCAGGCGGAATCGAAAATATGACTCGCGGACCATTAGTTGTCTCCAAACCATCAGCCGCTTTTGGAACCGATAGTAAAATGTACGATTCCAGTTTTGGATGGCGTTTCATCAATTCTAAAATGCATCAACAATATGGAACGGATGCTATGGGAGAAACCGCAGAAAACCTAGTTGAAAAATATAACATTTCAAGAGAAGATCAAGATGCATTTGCCTACAATAGTCAAATGAAAGCCGCTGCCGCTCAACAATCAGGTCGTTTGGCTAAAGAAATTGTAGCAGTTGAAATACCACAACGTAAAGGCGATCCCATCCTATTTTCAAAAGATGAGTTTGTAAAACCAAATTCAACCCTAGAAGGATTGTCAAAACTTCGTCCGGCATTCAGAAAAGAAGGAAGCGTAACAGCTGGAAACGCATCAGGATTAAACGACGGAGCAGCCGCAACCATCATTGCATCTGAAGAAGCAGTGAAAAAATATAACCTCAAACCATTAGCTCGAATTGTCAGCTCAGCAGTGGTAGGAGTAGAACCTAGAATTATGGGAATCGGTCCGGTTGAAGCCACCAATAAAGCATTAGCAAAAGCCGGATTAACCTTAGCCGATATGGATATTATCGAACTAAATGAAGCCTTTGCTGCACAAGTTTTAGCCTGCACCAGAGCTTGGGGAATTGCCGACAACGACCCTCGATTAAATCCCAACGGAGGTTCTATTGCCATCGGACATCCGCTCGGCGTAACAGGAGCGAGAATTGCCTATTCCGCTGCCCTAGAATTGCAACTAACCGCAAAACGATATGCCTTAATCACGATGTGCATTGGTGTCGGACAAGGCTATGCAGCTATTATAGAACGAGCTTAAAAAATAAACTTAGCGAACTTAGCGAAAATCCTTTGCGTGCTTTGCGGTTAAAAAGATAAATTATGAACAAAACACAACATTACGTCCTCGGAAAATGGACCACCGGAACAGGCGAAGGAATTCCTTCATTCGATGCTGTTACAGGAGAATTTATTGCTTCCACAACAGTAGAAGGCCTAGATATTCCTGCCATTTTGCATTATGGAAGAACAAAAGGTGGAGAAAAACTCCGCAAAATGACCTTTCAAGAGCGTGGAAATATGATAAAAAGTTTGGCGATGTATTTAACCAAACGCAAAGAACAGTTCTACGAAATCAGTTACCGCACCGGAGCAACCCGAGTAGATTCGTGGATTGATATCGAAGGTGGTTTCGGAAATTTATTTGCCAACGCATCCTTACGAAAATTATTTCCCAACCAACCCTATCACGTAGAAGGCGATCCCATCGATTTGTCTAAAGGCGGTCGATTTATGGCTCATCACATATTAGTACCTAAAAAAGGTGTTGCTATTCACATCAATGCTTTCAATTTCCCAATTTGGGGAATGTTAGAAAAATGTGCCGTCAACTGGATGGCCGGAATGCCCGCCGTAGTTTTGCCAGCACCGGTAACCGCCTATTTAACTGAAGCAGTCGTGCAAGAAATCATCGCTTCAAACATACTTCCCGAAGGAGCACTGCAACTCATCAGCGGAACAACCAAAAATATATTCGACACCGTTGAAAGTCAAGATGTAATCACCTTCACTGGTTCAGCCGCAACAGGAAGATTATTAAAAGCTCATCCGAGAATTATTCAAGAATCCGTTCCGTTTACAATGGAAGCAGATTCTTTAAATGCCTCTATTTTAGGCGAAGATGCTGTTCCCGGAACACCCGAATTTGACTTATTTATCAACCAAGCCAGAAGCGAAATTACCGTGAAATGCGGACAAAAATGTACCGCAATCCGACGTATGATAGTCCCTGAAAAATTAATCGATGACGTTCAAATCGCTCTTGCTAAATCATTAGATAAAGTAACCATCGGCGACCCGAGATTGAAAGAAGTTCGAATGGGAGCTTTAGTAAGCAAAGCCCAAGCCGATGTATTGAAAAACAGAGTAAACGAATTAGCACAAACCGCTTCAATAGTGTATGGAGATTTCGATAAAATAAACATCATCGGTGCCAATGAAAAAGGAGCTTTCGTTAGTCCGATTGTATTGAGAGAAGACAAACCTTTTCAAAATTTATCGGTTCACGAAACAGAAGCATTCGGACCCGTTTCCACCATAATGCCATACAAAACATTGGAAGAAGCAATCGAATTAGCCCAAATGGGTAAAGGTTCATTGGTTTCATCCATCGTGACAAATTCAGACGAAATTGCCAAAGAATATGTCGTAAATGCCGCTTCTCACCACGGAAGAATTTTAGTCCTAAACCGAGAAAATGCCAAACAAAGCACCGGTCACGGTTCGCCATTACCCTTGTTAGTTCACGGCGGTCCCGGTCGTGCCGGAGGCGGAGAAGAAATGGGTGGTGTTCGCGGAATCAAACATTATATGCAACGCTGTGCCATTCAAGGTTCGCCAACTACATTAACGGAAATTACCGGAATTTATCAACCCAATTCGGCTTACAAAGAAATTACGCAACACCCGTTTCAATACCATTGGGAAGATATCCAACCCGGAATGTCGCTCAAAACGCACAAACGAACGGTTACCGATACCGACATCATCAATTTTGCCAATTTAACGTGGGATCATTTTTATGCTCACACCGACATCACTTCCTTAGACGGAAGCATTTTTGAAAAACGAACCGCTCACGGTTATTTCATTTTAGCCGCCGCCGCAGGATTATTCGTTTATCCAAACAAAGGACCGGTTGCTGCCAATTACGGGCTCGAAGAATGCCGATTTTTACGACCAATTTATCACAACGATACGATTTATGTTCGCTTAACGTGCAAACAAAAAATTGAACGTGATGTCGCTTCAGCCGAACATCCAAGCGGAATTGTAAAATGGTTTGTTGAGGTTTTTGATGCTGAAAACGAATTGGTCGCCATCGCCACTATTTTAACAATGGTTCAGAAAAAGCAAGAAGTTTTTGTCGAAATGACCGATGATAGAATTGCTGAATGCCTGAATAAATTAACCGAAAACACCAAACCACAATGGGGAATTTTAACGCCGCAACACCTTTTGGAACATTTGGAACACGGTTACAGAATTATGTCGGGTGAAATTCAAGATTTCGAAATTGCAACGCCAGAAAAGATTTTGGATAAAGTGCACAATTCATTGTACAATTACGATAAATTCCCAAAAGGAACTGCTTTTCCAACAATGAAAAAAGGAGAATTGGAAGACCTAATTCACCCCGATTTTGCCACCGCCAAACAAAAACTCATCGAAGCCAGAGAAGCCTTTAAAACATTTTTTAAAGAAAATCCCGAAGCCGTTCAAAAAAATATGGTTTTCGGAAATCTAAATAAATACGAATCCTATTTACTGGAAAGAAAACATTTGAACCACCATTTCGAACAATTTAATATTTTATAATTGAGAATGAACTTTGCGGACTTTGCGTAAAATCTTTGCGGACTTCGCGGTTAAAAAATATAAGTAATGACAGAACCCTACGTAAAACATAGTATACAAAATAACATCGCCACCATCGAGTTTTTTCATCCCGAACAAAATTCGCTACCAAGTGATGTATTAAAAAAATTAGCCAGCACCATCACCGAAGCCGGAAACAACGCAGAAGTGAAAGTCATTATCCTCAAAAGTGGTGGCGACCGAACTTTTTGTGCCGGAGCCAGTTTTAAAGAACTAATCGCCATAAACGACGCCGAAACCGGAAAACAATTCTTCTCCGGATTTGCCAATGTCATCAATGCCATGCGTAAATGTCCAAAATTCATCATCGGAAGAATTCAAGGGAAAACAGTTGGTGGTGGCGTAGGAATCGCTTCCGCAACCGATTATTGTATGGCTACAAAATTCGCTGCAATCAAACTAAGCGAACTCAATGTTGGAATCGGACCATTTGTGGTTTCACCAGCCATTGAACGTAAAATGGGTGTTTCAGCGATGTCACAAATCGCCATTGATGCCAACACCTTTTACGAAGCCAATTGGGCAAGAGAAAAAGGTTTGTATGCTTCCGTTTTTGAAACCATCGAAGAATTAGACGAAGCCGTTCAAAAATTTGCAGAACACCTTTGCACCTATAATCCGGAAGCCATGCAAGAAATGAAAAAGATTTTCTGGCGAGGCACCGACAATTGGGATAATCTATTAGCCGAAAGAGCCGCCACTAGCGGACGTTTGGTTTTATCAGATTTCACGAAAGAAACGTTGAAAAAATTTAAATAACTGACAACCGACAACTGACAACCGACAACAATTATGATCTACGAATTCAAAGGGTTCATCCCCGTCATACACGAAAGCAGTTTCATTCATCCACAAGCAGCGGTTACCGGCAATGTAATTATCGGTAAAAACGTGTATGTCGGTCCCGGAGCAGCCATTCGTGGCGATTGGGGTGAAATCATCATAGAAGACGGTTGCAATGTCCAGGAAAATTGTACTATTCACATGTTTCCCGGGAAGTCAATGATTTTGAAAGAAGGAGCACACATTGGTCACGGAGCTATCATTCACGGAGCCAATATTGGTAGAAATTGTTTGGTAGGAATGAATGCGGTCATTATGGATGATGTGAATGTGGGAGACGAATGTATCATTGGAGCATTAGCATTTGTAAAAGCAGGAATGCAAATTCCAAATCGCAAAATGGTTGTTGGAAATCCGGCAGTCATTATCAAAGATGTTTCCGATGAAATGATTGAATGGAAAACCAAAGGAACCGCCTTGTATCAGCAATTGCCATCAGAATGTTACGAATCATTGAAAGAAGTTGAGCCATTACGAGAAATACCGGAAAATCGTCCGACGCAGGAAGCATTTTATAAGACATTAGAAGAATTTAAGAAGAAATAATTTTGTTTCAAGTTTAAAGTTTCAAGTTACCGCAACCTGAAACTTAAAACTTGAAACCTGAAACAAATAAATATGTTTGAATTCAAAATGCCCAAAATGGGCGAAAGCATATCAGAAGCCACCATCATCAATTGGACAAAAAATGTTGGTGATTATATTGAAGCCGAAGAAACCCTGTTGGAAGTCGCCACCGACAAAGTAGATAGCGAAGTGCCTTCTCCTGTTTCTGGTGTGATTACAGAAATTCGTTTTCAAAAAGATGATGTAGTAGATGTAGGAACTGTTTTGGCATTAATTGATTCAAATCAGAATGCAGAAGTCAAAACTCAGAATTCGGTGGTTAAGAATGAAGAGAAGAAAGTTGCAGAAAAAATGGTGCAAACGACAACCCGCAACCCGCAACCCGCAATCCGCAACACTGATGCTTTTCTTTCACCTTTAATCATCAGTATTGCTCAGAAAGAAAATCTTTCCGTAGAAGAAGTTCAAAGTATTCCCGGCTCAGGTTTGGATGGAAGAATTCAAAAAAGTGATGTGTTCAACTATTTAAAAAACAGAAAATATCCGTTACAATCAAAACCGATATTAGACAACCGACAACCGACAACCTTTCCAAAACCTAAAATCAATTTTGTAGAGGGAAAAGACCGAATTGTAGAAATGGATCGTATGCGAAAAATGATTGCTGATCATATGGTATATTCCAAGCAAACTTCGCCACACGTAACCTCCTATTTGGAAGCTGATGTGACAAATTTGGTGAATTGGCGAAATGAAAATAAAGACAAATTTCAAGAGAAATACGACGAAAAACTAACATTTACACCCATTTTTATTGATGCGGTGGCAAAAGCGATTCAGGATTTTCCATTAATCAATGTATCCGTTGATGAAAATAAAATCATTGTACATAAAGACATCAATATCGGAATGGCAACAGCTTTACCAACCGGAAATTTAATTGTTTCAGTTGTCAAAAAAGCGAATGAAAAAGACATGATTTCGATTGCTAAAGAAGTCAATTATTTAGCAGAAAGTGCCCGAAATAATAAATTGAAACCCGAAGACATTCAAGGAAGTACATTCACTATTTCCAACGTAGGAACGTTTGGAAGCCTAATGGGAACACCGATTATCAATCAACCGGAAGTCGCCATTTTAGCGTTGGGAATCATCAAAAAAAGACCGGAAGTAATTACAACAGAAAAAGGAGATGAAATCGCCATCAGAAGTATGATGTTTTTATCCTTATCCTTCGACCATAGAGTAGTGGATGGATTTTTAGGAGGATCATTCTTAAAAAGAGTGGGGGATTATTTAGAGCAGTTTGATTTAAATACAAATATCTAAATGAAAATTTTAACTTGGAATGTTGAACGACTTAATAAAAATAATAATCAGTTAATCCGAGAAATAATTAATTCTTATGATGCAGATATTATCGTTTTAACTGAAACAAGTTCAAAATTGGATTTAAGTAAAAATTATAATTTTATTTCCACAGAAAAGTTAATCCCAAATTATGATGGAATTAAATATGAAGAAAATGAGAATAGAGCAACAATTTGGACAAAGTATGAAATTATAAAAAAGCATACAACGTTTGATTCATATACAAGTTTGCGTACAGAAGTTAAAACAGAATTCGGCGTTTTAAACATTTATGCAACAATTATAGGAGTATTTGGTGGAAAGGGAGATTGTTTTAAAATCGATTTGAAAAAGCATTTAGAAGATTTTAGAGCGTTTGATATAAATGAATTTAATTGCATTATTGGAGATTTAAATACAAGTTTTTCTGGGTATGTTTATCCTAGTTATGAAGCAAAAAATGTTTTAAATCAGGTTTTTGATGATTTAAGAATGAAGAATTTAACTGCTGAAATTGATAATAATGTTGACCATATAATTTTGAGTGAAAAGTTTATAAAAGACAAAAAAACTGAAATCGAAATTTGGAATTTAGATAAAAAATTAAGTGACCACATTGGTATATGTGTAACTATAAAATAAAGATTAAAAACAAACACAATGCAAGAAGTAATGATAGAAATTAAAGTAACAAAAGCAGCACATTCAACAGTCGGAGAAGTTGATTTAAACAACATCGTGATGGGAAAAAAATTCACCGATCATATGTTTGTTTGCGATTATCAAGACGGCGAGTGGAAAAATCCGCGAATTGAACCGTTACAGCTCATTCCAACTCACCCTGCAGCAATGGCTTTACATTATGGTCAGGCTATTTTTGAAGGAATGAAAGCCACGTTGGGAAAAGATGGAACGCCGTTATTATTCCGTCCTTATGAAAATGCAAAACGATTAAATTTTAGTGCCAACCGAATGGGAATGCCGTCTCTTCCGGAGGAACTATTTGTGGAAGCTTTAAAGCAATTCACCGCATTAGAAAAACAATGGATTCCAACTAAAGAAGGAAGTGCATTATATCTTCGTCCGTTTATGTATGCCGATGAACCGTTTATCGGAATGCGTGCTGCAACTAGTTTCAAATTTATGGTTATTGCCTCTCCGGCCGGACCATTTTTCAGTCGAAAAATTAAATTATATGCGGAGAAAAAATATGTTCGTGCAGTCAATGGCGGTACAGGAGAAGCCAAAGCAGCCGGAAATTATGCAGCAGCCATTCGTCCAACCGAATATGCCAAAGCAAAATCATATGATCAAGTATTGTGGCTAGATGCTCACGATTTTGAATACATCCAAGAAGTTGGAACAATGAATATCTTCTTTAAAATTGATGGTAAATTCATCACCCCGGATTTGAGTGGTTCTATTTTATCAGGAATTACTCGAATGAGTGTAATTGATTTGTTGCGTTCCAAAGGCTTTGAAGTAATCGAAAAACCAATCAAAATTTCCGAAATCATCGAAGCATCCAAAAATGGAACATTAGAAGAAGCTTTTGGAACCGGAACAGCAGTTGGAATTGCGATGATCGAAGAAATCGGCAACAACGATTTCACAATCAAATTCCCTGAAAACAATCCGGTTTCTGTAATGGTAAATGATACACTAAACGCTATAAAACTTCAAAAAGAAGAAGACCAATTTGGTTGGATTGTTGAAGCGAAGTAATAAACCTAAACCTGACAGGTTTCAAAAAGATTAAAATGTTAGAAAAAAATATCCTGAAAAAAGCCTTTTCAACAATGGCAACCGCCAAAACGATGGCTGAATTGTATGAAGATAATTTCAAAATTGTTTCCAAATACGTTCACGCCACTTCACGCGGTCACGAAGCCATTCAAATTGCGATGGCGATGCATTTATTGCCACAAGATTATGCTTTTCCCTATTACCGTGACGATGCAATGTTACTCGGAATCGGAATGAAACCGTATGATTTAATGTTGCAATTAATGGCTAAAAAAGACGACCCGTTTTCAGGAGGTCGAACCTACTATTGTCACCCAAGTTTAAAAGATGTTGACAAACCGAAAATTCCACATCAATCTTCTGCAACCGGAATGCAAGCCATTCCTGCCACCGGAGCTGCGATGGGTTTTTGGTATAAAGAAAATACAGGAATTCAAGATGACAAGGAGATTAAACCAATTGTGGTTTGTTCCCTCGGCGATGCTTCAGTAACTGAAGGCGAAATTGCCGAAGCCTTTCAAATGGCAGCGTTAAAGCAATTACCCATTTTATATTTAGTACAAGATAATGGCTGGGATATTTCTGCCAATGCTGCCGAAACCCGAGCTCAAAATGCCTTTGAATACGCCAAAGGTTTTCACGGAATCGAAGCCATTTCGATAGACGGAGCAAACTTCACCGAAAGTTTTTTGGCTCTTGAAAAAGTGGTCAAAACCATTCGTGAAGAACGTCGTCCGTTTTTGGTTCACGCCAAAGTTCCGTTGTTAAATCACCATACTTCCGGCGTTCGGATGGAGTGGTACCGAGATGATTTGGAAGAAGCAAAATCCCGTGATCCTTATCCGGTTTTGATTCAACAACTACTCGATGGCGGATTTTCAAAAGATGAAATTCAAGAAATTGAACACTCTGTTAAAACCCTTGTTCAACAAGATTTTGAAAAAGCCCAACAAGCCGAAGAGCCACAACCGGAGGATTTATTCACACACGATTTTGCACCAACGCCCATCATTGAAGAAGTAGGCGAGCGAAATCCATCCCGCGAGGAAAAAGTCGTGATGGTCGATTGTGCCTTATTTGCAGTAGAAGAATTAATGAAAAAACACCCCGAATGTTTGTTATACGGACAAGATGTCGGCGGACGTTTAGGCGGCGTTTTCCGTGAAGCAGCCACTTTAGCACAGAAATTTGGCGATGAACGTGTTTTTAACACCCCAATTCAAGAAGCGTTTATCGTTGGTTCAACGGTTGGAATGTCAGCCGTTGGTTTAAAACCAATTGTTGAGGTGCAATTTGCCGATTACATTTGGCCGGGATTAAATCAGTTGTTCACCGAAGTCAGCCGTTCCTGTTATTTATCCAACGGAAAATGGCCGGTGAGTATGATTCTCCGTGTGCCAATTGGTGCCTACGGAAGTGGTGGCCCTTATCATTCATCATCCGTAGAAAGTGTGTTGACCAATATTCGCGGTATCAAAATTGCGTATCCAAGCAACGGTGCCGATTTAAAAGGGTTGATGAAGGCGGCTTATTACGACCCGAATCCGGTGGTGATTTTAGAGCACAAAGGTTTGTATTGGAGCAAAGTCAAAGGAACCGATTTCGCCCGCGTAAACGAGCCAAGCGAGGATTATATTTTACCCTTCGGAAAAGCCAATATCGTTCAAGAAATCTGGGAACAAGAAACCGCAGAAACCATCACGATTATAACGTACGGAATGGGCGTTCATTGGGCGTTAAATGCTTCATCAGACATCAAAAACCAAGTAGAAATCATCGATTTGCGAACGTTGTATCCGTTGGATGAAGAAGCCATTTTCAAATCCGTTAAAAAAGCCAAAAAGTGTTTGGTTGTCACCGAAGAACCCACCAATAATTCGTTTGCACGCAGCCTAGCCGGACTCATTCAGGAAAAATGTTTCAAACACCTCGATGCTCCCGTGATGGTCATCGGGTCCGAAAATATGCCTGCGATTCCATTGAACAGCACGTTAGAATTTACGATGATTCCAAATGTGGATAAGGTTCGTGTTAAAATGGAGGAGTTGCTTAATTATTAGTGTTCAGTGTTCAGATTTTAGTGTTCAGCAGTCTGTTGCAAATCTCAGTCATTAAACGCGTGATTCCCATAATCTTGTCATTCCGACGATGGAGGAATCTCATACTGTATGGCTTTTATTAATTTAATTATAATGCTTGTTAGTGTGAAAGGAAAGGTAATTCACCCTTTGACTAGGATACACGATATTGTTTAGTTAAGCGGAATTTAATCCTATTTGACATACTATTTTTCATACACTACTCATACACTATCCATACTTCGGATAGGGCGATGGTATAGAGGAAAAGGCAATGTGACCCGTCCTAAAATAACTATACAAATTAATAAATAAATCCTATTATAGTTATACAAATATAATTCTTAATCCTGCAACTACTATACAACTGTTTTTTCATAATTAAAACTTCTATTATAATTCTTCCATCGTTTGTTTAATTTCTCTGATTTCAAATGAGCTTGGTTAGGGGTTAAATAATCACAACTTGCATGAGGTCTTAGTTCATTATACGATTTGATACTTTTGTTTATTTGATATCCTGTTTGTTCAAAACCTAATGAACTTGAGTAAAGATTAAATTCCGTTTTGATAATACCATTAACTCTCTCTGCCAATGCATTTTCATAAGGATCTCCGTTCTCAGTCATACTTATAGCAATATTATTCTTCAGTAATAAATCAACGTAGTTGTGAGAACAATATTGAGAACCTCTGTCGGAATGATGGATAATGGATTGATTATACAACTTGTTATTCAAAGCCATCTTTAACGCATCAATACACCCTTCTGCTGCCAGGTCTTGACGAAAGCTATATCCCATTATTTTTCTCGAATAAGCATCGGTTATCAAGCTTAAGTAACCCCATTGATTAGTAAGTCGGATGTAGGTTATATCACTCACCCATACTTGTTCTGGTCTTGTTATTTCAAGACCTTTTACTAGGTTGCTGTATTTTCTCATCCAATGTCTAGAATCAGTGGTTATAGCTTTTCTTTTTCTTTGACGAATCAACAGTTTATGTTCTGACAATAAATCAAATAAATAATCTCTGCCAAAAGATATTTGATGGGAGATCAACTTATTTTGTATTACATAGTGTAACTTTCTAGTTCCCAGTCGCGGCAAGTCTTTTCTGACGTTAATTACTTCTTGAAGAATAACATCTTCTTTGACTAAACTACTCTCTTTTCGCCATAAACTATCGTAATAAGCGTGCCTTGTTTTGCCAAACAATCGACATAAAACAGCTATTCCTATCTTAGGAAAGTCCTGTTTCATTTTTAAGACTGCTTGGCACCAGACTTTTTTCTAATATCAATTTTTAGTTGGTCTTCGGCTACATCAATTAGCGTGTTCAGGGCTTTTATTTTAAGCTCTGCTTCTTGTAAAGCTTTTTGCAA